>CALLLR010000121.1 GCA_938008185.1 uncultured Saprospiraceae bacterium | reverse complement strand
TTTTTCTGCAAAAAAATGAACAGAAAAAACAAAGAAAAAGCTAAAATCTTGGGACAAATTACATTACAAATGTACAGAAGTTTTTTTTCATAGATCGGATACCCTTGCTGTTAGCTAGTTGATTTGCTAACTTCCATCTAATGCATTTTTGCAATTAGAGAAAATTGAAGTTGCTTTTACTTTTAAAATCACCTTATCTCAATTCTGATTTCCTGCGCTGCTTCCGCAAAAGAAAACCGCGCATCCCTGAATTTTGGCGGACCAAAAACACCCCGCGCATTATTGGAAAAACCATAGGGCTCCTTGGGAATTTTCATAAAATTGGTATCAATTTTTCCGTTGTTGTTTTCGTCGTGAAATAAGCTAATTGCGTAATTTCCGTAAGGAAGATCCGGAACTTCTACCGTTACCACCCCCGACTGGCTCACCTCCTGGTGTACACTACGGTACGTTACTTCGGACAAAAAACTACGGTCATCCGCATAAACCGCCAATAAAATTTTACCCTGGCTTTCCTTTACATTTTCTACCGTAATTCGTAAAGTACCAGAGACCGGAGGATCCGTGATGCCTGCTAAAGCAATCAGACTAAAAATCCAAAAAAGCAATTTCATATTTTAAGTGATTCTTGGTATATTAAACAACGATGCTGTCAATTTCTGCTTTCGGTAGCAAAGATACCCTTTTTATGGCGGAGATACCCTTTCCTGGTTTCCTAAATTCCAGAGGAAGTTTTAAGGAATCAAGCGCTTTTAAACCCTTAGCGACCTCTTTCAATCCCATACGCCACACAACTTTTCAATTCCGGATAATCCGCCAGCAAAGGATGTTGAAAATTACCCAGTTTTTTTAATCCAATCTTTTCCATCACTTTGATCGAAGGCTTATTGGCCCGAACCGCTACGGAAATAATTTTGGGCAACTTCAAAACCTGTAATCCAAATCCCAGCGCAGCCCGTGCGCCCTCAGTTGCCAGCCCACGTCCCCAGTACGCAGGATCCAGCCGCCAGCCGATATCCGTAGCCGGCGTAAAACGGGACGCATATTCCTGATACGCCAACCCGATGAACCCAATCATCTTTTTATCTTTCAAATGATCAACCGCAAAGTAGGTATACCCCCGTTTTTCGTAAGAAGTTTGTGCCCGTTCGATAAAGGCTTTGGTCTCCGCTTCCGTTTGCGTACCCGGAAAATAACGCATCACTTCGGGATTGGCATTAATCGCCGCCATCGCAGGCAGGTCGTCGAGCGTCCAGTTGCGGATGCCGAGGCGGGCGGTTTCGATGAGTGGCGGTACTTTTTTGATAGTCAGATTTTTTGATTTGTGAAATCGGCATTACGTTCAGCAAAAAATATTTCAATGAACACAACACCATTTTAATTTACAAAATACGAACAGCCCCCAAAAGTCTGTCTTTCCGTAAGGTTTCTAACTAACGCTACCTTGAATCAGCAATAGTTTAAACCTAAAGGCATTCACCAATCCGCACATCAGGAAATCAAAAAATCCACACATTTACAACAACGTCTTAAACTGTGGTCGCTTCGGCGCCACGTCTCCCAATCTCGCCTTTTTACTCGCCTCGTAATCACTAAAGTTACCTTCGTAAAAGACCCATTCTCCATTATCTTCGTACGATAAAATGTGCGTTGCCAGGCGGTCAATAAACCAACGATCGTGAGAAACGACCAGGACACAACCCGCAAAAGCTTCGATTGCTTCTTCCAGCGCGCGCAGTGTATTTACATCAATATCATTGGTCGGCTCATCCAGTAGAATCACGTTTCCACCTTCCCGTAAAGTCATTGCCAGGTGTAACCGATTTCGTTCTCCACCGGAAAGTACCCCTACCTTTTTCTGCTGATCACTCCCGCCAAAATTAAAGCGGCTGACGTAGGCCCGGGCATTCACTTCGGTGGCGCCCACCTGAATAATTTCGTTGCCCTGACTGACTACCTCGTAAATCGTTTTATCCGGTACCAGATCTTTATGACTCTGATCAACGTAGGCAACCTGTACCGTTTCGCCGATACTGATTTCCCCGCTATCCGGTTTTTCTTCACCCATAATCATCCGGAAGAGCGTAGATTTACCGACCCCGTTGGGGCCAATAATTCCGACAATTGCATTTTTAGGAATCTTAATACTTAAGTTTTCCATCAAGACCCGGTTGTCAAAAGACTTGGTGACGTTCTTGATATCAATCACCTGATCACCGAGTCGCGGTCCGGGCGGAATAAAGATTTCCAGCTTAGCCTCTTTCTCTTTTGTTTCGGCGTTGTTCAGGTTATCGTAGGCAGTCAAACGTGCTTTTCCTTTCGACTGACGCCCTTTGGCGTTCATGCGAGACCATTCCAGTTCGCGACGTAAGATTTTCTGACGCTTGGATTCCTGCTTTTCTTCGGTAGCGAGACGATTCGCCTTCTGCTCCAGCCAGCTACTATAATTCCCTTCCCAGGGAATTCCTTCACCACGATCCAATTCGAGAATCCAGCCCGCTACATTATCGAGAAAATACCGATCGTGTGTCACGGCAATAACCGTCCCGGGGAAAGACTTTAAAAATTGTTCTAACCAGTGGACACTCTCGGCGTCCAGGTGGTTGGTCGGCTCATCCAGCAATAAAATATCGGGTTTTGAGAGTAACAACCGACACAGCGCAACCCGGCGACGTTCTCCTCCGGACAGATGTTCTACCTTCGCATCATCCGGTGGACAACGGAGGGCATCCATCGCGACCTCCAGGGTATGATCGAGTTCCCAGGCGTTATGCTGATCCATTTTTTCGAGCCATTCTCCCTGCTCTTCGATCACCTTCATCATCTCTTCGTCGCTCATCGGTTCGGCCAGTTTAGCGGAAACCGCTTCGTAATTAGTCACCACATCCACAATGTGCTGGACCCCTTCCTGTACGATTTCTTTGACCGTTTTGGTGGGATCCAATTCCGGTTCCTGTGCGAGGTAGCCAATTTTATATTCTTTATCAAAGGTTACTTTACCCTGGATATTGTCGTCGAGTCCGGCGATGATCTTTAATAAGGTAGATTTACCCGAACCGTTGAGACCGAGCACACCGATTTTGGCGCCGTAGTAAAAGGAGAGCCAGATATTTTTCAGTACCGTTTTGCCAGCGGGATAGGCTTTGGTGACGCCTTCCATGGCGAAGATTACTTTTTTGTCAGACATAGTGATGTTTTGATTCTATTTTAAAATTTAAGCATGGCAAAAATAAGAAAAGATGGGGAGGGAAGGGACTTTTTTTTGAAGGAGAGGAATTTCCAGGAAACAGGTCAATAATTTTTTAAATACACTTTCATTTTATTGACAAATAGGTAGCGTATGGACCAAAATCCTTACCTTAATTTTTATAATTCTTAATTAATAAAATAATGCCTTAAACTTAATCCGGCGATTCCAAAAGAATCATAAAGTGCTCCTTTTCTGGTAATATTGTTATGAATATTTATGCCGGCTCCAATGGAAAAAGCATGATCGTTAGTCGGAAAAAATAAAACCTCCGGACGCACCCAAAATCCGTATTCTTTAAAAGCAGTCAAATAAGGAACGAGGGTAACACTCAGTCCAAACCTATCCGTTCCTCTTTCGTATCTGAATTTTGGCCCGACTACGAATTGCCTGAATTTATCAAATCCAAATTCCAGTCCTAATCCAAAAAACTTCCGGTGCTTTGTGTCACAAAAAGCACATACCTTTCTTCTTCCTATTTCAAACCCAAGGGTATTTCCTATAAATCCGGTGTAGCTGATATTGTGTTCTTTAAATTTGGAGTATTCGCCTTTTGTGATCTCTCCCGTTTGGGCGGACAAATCAAACGATATACCTAATACGAATATTAACGAAACTATCATTTGAATATTAAAAAACCAAAAGGGTCGTTTTACACTTAGTAACATATAGAACGTTTAATGAAAGATATTCAACACGGGGTAAAATACAACTATATATCAGCATAAACAAAAAATTTACATTAAAACGCTATAGCTCCCTCTCCTCCCCCACCTCCAGCAAAATCAATTCCTTCCCTTTCTCCGCAAACGCCTTTTTCGCCGCCGCGTGATCAATTTCGATATAACCAAACGTATCATAATGACAACCAATAATCTTGTCACACTTGATAAAATCGCTGGCAATCACTGCATCTTCGTAGCCCATCGTAAAATTATCACCGATCGGCAGGATCGCAAAATCCAGTTTGGGGCAAGTCATCGGAATCAGCTGCATGTCCATCGTCAAGGCAGTATCGCCGGCGTGGTAAAAACAAACTTCGTCGTTCCAGATCACAAAGCCACCGGGATTACCCGCGTAAGTGCCATCGGGCAATACCGAGGAATGCACGGCGTTAACGTACTTGACGGTACCAAAATCAAACTTGGCTTTCCCGCCGTGGTTAAGTGGATGCCCATCCATTTCCCTCGCTCCGTAGTAGGTAGTAATTTCGTAATTGGAAATGATTTTTGCCCCCGTATTCTTAACGACCGCCTCTACATCCGCCACGTGGTCCTGGTGTCCGTGGGTAATCAGGAGGTAATCGGCGGGAACGTCGGCCAATTTTACTTTATCTTTTGCCAGATCATTAGGAGTAATAAATGGATCAAAAAGGAGGTCTTTTCCGTTGAGGCGCAGACCAAATCCGGCCTGACCATAATAGGTGATTTTCATAAAAAGGATATTTTAAAATAAGAATGCGAATCAGCAGTTAAATTTTTTTTAACAATAAAAAAAGCTTGGGGATATGCTCTTTGCCGCTTGCTATTTGCCTACTTCAATCACGATAGAAGGAAGCAAATAGCTAGTGCATTGGGCAATAAGTTAGTGAGTTTATGGAGGCAGTAATTTTACAGCTGATCAAGGCAGAAAATCCGGAGTTATGCCGTAGCATAATGAGGAATTTTCTAACGCAGAGCAGATTTAAAATTACCAGTCTATATGCTCAATTAA
>CALLLR010000120.1 GCA_938008185.1 uncultured Saprospiraceae bacterium | reverse complement strand
TCAGTTACGGTTAATGAATAAGTACCCGCACCAAGACCCTCAATATTTGCGGTAGTGGCTCCATTATTCCAAATAAAAGAATAAGGTGCAAAACCTCCCGTAGTCGTAGTTTCAATACGGCCATTTTGGTCACCGTTACAAGTGGCATTTTCTATCAAATCAAGATTTACAGTAATCGCTTCGGGAGCGGATAAAGTAACTGCCTGAGTAATTGTACACTGATTTTCATCAGAAATAGTTACTTCGTAATCGCCAGCGGTTATTCCATTAATGGAACTGGACGTCGCACCATTGCTCCATTGGTAGAAATAGTTTCCGGTTCCTCCGGTGGTCAATACTTCCAGACTGGCATTGCTTCCATGTGCACAAGCTATTTCTTCGGTAATATTGATACTAGATGTCAGGGTTACTGGATCTTCGATGGTAAGTTCGATACTGTTTTGACAATTATTATTATCAAATACTGTTACCGTATAAGTGCCAGCTGGTAATCCATTTTGGCTATCTTCCGTCGCACCGTTGCTCCATAAATATTGATAAGTTTCAGTGCCGCCAGTAGCGGAAACGGTTAGACTACCAGTATCATCTCCTGCGCATAAGGCCGGAGTAGCAGTTCCGGTAATTTCCAGTGCGGTTGGTTCCGTCACCGTATAGTCTACGGACAAAACACAACCGTTGGTATCTAAAATATTAATGGTATAATCACCCGCTGGAAGACCAGATAAATCTTCGGTCGTTGCGCCGTTGCTCCAGTTATAGCTGTAAGGAGGTGTTCCTCCGGAAACGGTAAGGTCAATTGCACCAGATTGGTCACTATTACAATTTAAATGGGTAATTGATTCGACAACAACCATTTGTTCTGGTTGTGTAACTTCAATGTTATTGGTATTTATACAACCATTAGCATCCGTAATAGTAACGGTGTAAATACCTGCGGCAACTGCAGATAAATTTTCGGTCGTTGCGCCATTAACCCACAAATAAGAAAAAGGTGCTTGTCCTTCGCTGATGGTCGTCGTTACAGTTCCGTCGGTGCCATTTTGACAGTTGACGTTGGTTGCCGTCAAGACGGTATTAATGGTGGTAGAAGTAACTACTATTTGATCTTCGGCCGTCAGACCTGCACAGTCTGTTACTGTAACCAGGTAGGTTCCTGCAGTAGTGACATTCAGGCTTTCTCCGGTCGAACCATTTGACCATTCATAGCTCAGATCATTAACGACTGTAGGCGTACAACAACCTCCAAATATTTTTAGATCGTCGATATCCCAGGCTGATACTGCAGCACCATTACCTACTAAATCATAAGCGAGTAATTCAATGGTAAAAGTAGTGATGTCCTTGACGGTAAATTCATTTAATCCGGCAAAGTCAAAAGACTGTGATTCCCAAACTTGAGAAGTAGGAATATCTTCCATCCGAAAAATTTCCACACCAGATTTTAGTACTCGGATACCAAATTTGGTTGGATAATTATTAGTACCCGTGTTACTTGGCAATCCTTCTGCTGACCATAAATAATCCTCCGGAGCTAGTTCGCTAAAACTTAAACCCGTAAGACCTGCGTGGTCATTGGTTGGGTCTATTGTTACGTCAAAGCGAACAGACTTAAGGTGGTTGGCTACAAAATTATTGATATCCGGCATTCCAAGACAGACCGCATCTCCCGCATTCTGGGTAGCGTGGTCATCAGTACAAGAGTGTTTACCTTGAAATCTATATATTTTACTAGTAGAAATTTGGGCACAATTTATGGTGTTAGTCGCTGCGTCAAATTCTGTATATTCATAGGTAGAGTTATCGTTTGTAAAAGCCGCACAATCGTTCATGTCATATTGAGCGATTAGTTCTGTACCATTTGCCGCACAGAAAAGTTCACAATCAGATTGATTCCCTACATTTGGTGAAAGTGTAATTGTATCTCCTTCACAAAACTGCTGATCATCTCCCAAAGAAACAATCATGCTTGGTGGTGTAATTGGATCTGGTAGAATGGTGATGGTGATTAATTTATCATCACAACTAGTCCCTTCCAGGTCATCCTCAGAAAATAACTGAGCATATATGGTATAAGTGCCCGGAATTGGATTCCAACTAAAACTATAGGGTAGTGTATTTTGTGTATTCAATGATCCACTCACATCAAATCTCAAACTACCGTGTGGTCCATTTACTTCTGCAAGCAATTCAGCTCCGGTTGGAAGTTCACTAATGGTATAAGTACCGCCATCGGCTAGGATCAAATCCTCTGGTCCATTGGTTAAGGTGAAATTAGAAATAGATCCTCCGCAGCTTTGATCTTCCGTCATTATACTATCAGAAACGGAGAAATTAAAGTCACCGTGAGGTCCATCGATGGTGGTACCGCTGGTCGGTTGACTGACAAAATCAAGGAAGTACCATCCGCAGCCATCAAACTTGTTATTTATTTCATTCTCGTTAGCACCGGTTCCCATCTGGAAGGCAGGACCTCTTCGACTCACACTGATTTCTGCACCTGCAAAATCGCCTCTTCCGTAGAAAGAACCGCTGATACTGGTGTAATAATACCAGTCGTCTGTTACAGTAGGTTGACAGTTATGAAATTTTGGACTGCCTGCCGGTGAATTAAAAGTTCGACCGGCCAAGGTAATGTCAATATCCCAGCTTTGGGTAGGCTGAACATTATTGATCGCTGTACCGGTTAGACGAGCAGTTCCGTCGTCGTATTCCACCATACTTCCATTTTGGATTTGGTAGAATTTTTCCGCGCTGGTGATGTTGTCTAGGTTTAGATAAAAAGAATAGACCGTAGCACCATTACAGTGTTCTGTTTGACCAATGGTACGATCAAAAAGGATGTTTTGTGAAAAAGCTTCTGACGAGGTGAAAATAAAGAGGGTTAGTAGTAAGTTGTAAGTAAAAAAATTGCTAAGAAGGTTTCGTCTTGTTGTAGGTTGACGTCTTCTCATTTAGTATGGTTTAGTATATTTTAATTCATGGGAATAAAAAAAGTTGATCTCTTAGTCATTTCAGTACAGGGCAGGTGTTGTCAAAGGAGGACAGTAATGGGGACAGGTATAAAGAGGAGGATCGTAAAGAGTGAAGAATTGTTACATAAATAATAACTAACCGTTAACAAATACGATACCATATAGATTTTGTTTTATGTGAATTATAGGAACTATAAATACTTTTATGGCTTAACAAAAGAAGGATCGCGGTGGGCGATCCTTCTTCGGTAAAAGTTTAAGTAAAGAGAATACCTTAGTCGTTTACTTTCATAACTCGACTTAATAGCGATTTTTTACCTTTGTTTTTTATATAAATAAAGTAATGTCCACTCTCGTACATGCTGAGGTCGAATTCAACATCTGTTTCGCCAGCAGGCAGTATTAGTTGTTCCAGTGTAATTCCCTGGCCGTTAACTAACTCAATCAGGGTATCCTCGGTATCAGGTTCTGCTAATCTTAGGCGCGTAACACCTTGTGTTGGGTTAGGAAACACATTAAGCCTCTGCTTATCATCAAATCGCATAACGACTTGTTTAATATCAGAAAAATCAATCGTCCCATCTTCGTAAATATACTTTAGACGATAATAATTAATTCCAAACATTGGTGCATCATCTACGAATTCGTAGTGCTCAGCAAAGTTGCCTTTTACATTGCCAATTGCTTCAAAATCATCATCTCCGGTAGAGTACTCAATGGTATACTGGACGTTATTAGGTTCGTTAGAAATTTCCCACGTCAATAATATCGTACCGTCATCCTTAGGCTGAGCATCAAAATTCAGGGCAGTAACAACCATCAAATTTATACTGTCACCACAGACTCTTGAATATCCATCTACAAAGACTTGCTCTCCATAAGTTCCAGTACATCCATTAGGCAAGCTTACCTGTAGCTGTACATAGTGTGTACCTTCCTGATTGAAAGTGAAGTCTATTGTAGCGCCTTCTCTTGCTCCTAGATAAGTACCAGTTTGATCTACTCCTCTAAAGATTAGCCACTGATAGCTAACACCTGATTCTTGTAAATAAGCCATAAATTCAATTGGTCTTTTCCAGCAAATATAATCGTCGGTACTGAATTCAGAAATAAGATCTCGGTTAATAGATTTTACTACTATATTTGATTCTCCGATGTAATCTGTACAGTATTCCATACGGCTATAGCGAATATAATAAGTAGTTTCTTCAATCATTTCAGGATCATAATCTAATCCATTCACACCAGGGATTAATTCCCATGCTGGATCTTGCAGGCTGGTAGGTGGAGTAGGGTGGTTACTTTTCATCCATATGTATTCAAAGTTACCATTTCCGCCCGTGGGGCTGCTCAAATTAGTAATAATGGTGGGATTAAATGCACCACAATTTTCCTCGTTTGAGCCAATTGTCCCACCGCTAATAATATTGCCACCAACACTTAATATTCTTTCTTCGGTTGCCTGGCAACCATTTGGTAAAGTAACGACCAGTTTGACAAATTTCTCGCCCGGAGATGTGAAACGGAATGGGACATCATAACCATTTCTTGTTCCGATAAAGGTAGAAGTATTACTTGTTCCGTTAAAGAATACCCATTCGTAAGTAGCTCCTGGTCCTGCATTTACTGCGGTAAATTGAGCTAACTCATCTTCACAGAATTTCTGTTGCGTAGTAAATGCTGCGGTTACACCGCAAGCTAATACTAAACCAGCATCAATACTACTGTCATCTGTTTGACCAGATATGACCATTATCGTTTCTGTTATTCCAGTTACTGGATCTGCGTTGCTATCTACCGTATTTCCACTGGCTCCTGGCGTAGTAAAGTCATAATCAACCGGTAAATCAGTTAAGTCAAATTTTACTGCATACTTACCTGGTGCTATACCAGTAAATTGGTAGTTTCCATCTGCACCATTATTGGTCTGCGTAGTTTGTGTTTCGACTAATACATCATCGGAAGTTCCAAATGTCTCATCTGGACCTAAGTCAAATAAATTAATGGTCACACCATTAACTCCAGCTTCATTTACATCCTGAATACCATTGTTATTGGCATCAAGCCAAACGAAGTTTCCAATATTTATCGGATTGTAAAACCCTGCGTCAAAACTTAAATCTTCGTCACCGTATTCAATCGTGAATTCAGGTGTCATACCATTCTGTGCATCACTATCCTGCGCATCGTTTCCAACGTTAGCTGGTGTAGAGGCAAAATTAGCAGGTGTTGAAAAAGTAATTTTATAAGTACCTGGTAACAAACCATCGAAGTCATATTGACCGTTCTCGTCGGTAGTAACAGTTAAGCTTACATTATTACCATTTGTATCAATACCAGTCAAAGTAACTTCCACGTTAGGGATACCTGGCTCGGTTGGATTTTGAATGCCATCTCCGTTTAAGTCTTCCCAAACAAAGTCACCGACTCTGACAGGATCATTAATTTCGATAATTGTTTCACATTGACATTCATTCTGATCTGTAATAGTTACTTGGTAACTTCCAGTACTCAGGTTATTAATTTCAGCAGTCGTCTGTTGTGTACTCCACAAATAACTATAAGGTTCAATACCTCCTAAAGCAGAAGCTAATAAGCTGGCATCTGAACCACCTCGGTTTGTGAGATTGGCTAAAATAGTAGCTTTGCATTCAAGCATTTCAGGTTCTGCAATCGCACTTTCATAAATGCCTTCACAACCGTTTATATCGGTAATTGTTACCTGGTAACTTCCGGCACTTAAGTTAGAAAGATCTTCACCGCTAGTACCATTACTCCAGTTAAAACTGTATGGAGCAGTACCACCAACAATTTTAATGTCAATTAATCCATTTGAGTTACCTTGGCAAGTTACATTTTCAATTCTCTGTGTTTCAATTTGTAATTCTGTAGTTTCTAAAATTTCTCCAGAAAGTTCAGTTACACAATCATTCGCATCAGTAATAGTTACAAGGTAAACACCTCCAGCCTCATCGCTAAGATTACGAGTGGTTTCTCCATTACTCCACTTATAGGTATAAGGACTTGATCCTCCGGAAATAGAAAGGTCAATCTGTCCAGTGTTGGCACCGCTACAGGTAATGTTATCAATGTTTAATTGTCCTGTAAGTATTTCAGGCTCGGTAATAATTACAGTAGCTGCAATCGAACAACCATTGGCATCAGTAATAATTCCAGTGTACTGACCAGCAGAAAGATTATTTAAATCTTTAGTTATTGCACCATTGTTCCAGTCAAAGGAATAAGGAGTGATACCGCCTTCGACGGAGATGCTAACCGCACCATCATTGTCACCGTTACAAGAAACATTCGTTGTTTGATCGACAGCTACAACTAGGTCCCCGGCCTGATCTACCAAAGCAGAAGTGGTGATGGTACAGTTGTTAGCGTCGGTAATGGTAACCGTATAGTTACCTGCGGTTAAGCTGTTAATATTTTGGGTAGTTGCGCCGTTATTCCAGATAAAAGAATAAGGAGTAGTACCACCGTCGACAGCAACCTGTACCGTACCGTTGTCTCCACCGCTGCAAGCTACGTTGGTAGCGTCAGTAGTAGCAGTGATTGGTGCAGGATCTGTAAACGTTGCGGTAGCTGTAACTGAACAATCATTCGCGTCGGTAATAGTAACAGTGTATTCACCAGCCGTTAGATTAACTAAATCTTCGGTAGTCGCACCGTTATTCCACTCATAAGAGTAAGGAGTGGTACCACCTGTTACGGAAATACTGATTACACCGTCGTTGTCACCGTTACAAGAAGAATTCGATGATTGAGTCACATTTACGAGTAAACCTCCGGCCTGATCTACGGAAGCAGTGGCTGTAGTAGAACAGTTGTTGGCGTCGGTGATGGTTACGGTATAAGAACCAGCAGTCAAGCTGTTGATATTTTGTATAGTTTCGCCGTTACTCCAGTTGTAGGTATAAGGAGCCGTACCACCGTCGACAGTTACTTGTACTGTACCATTATCTCCACCGCTACAAGCTACGTTGGTAGCGTTTGTATTAGTAGTGATGGCCGCAGGTTCAGAAATACTAGCACTATAAGTACCTTCGCAACCATTCGCGTCAGTTATGATAACTGTATAATTATCAGGTGCCAGATCATTTAAATCCTGAGTCGTTGCGCCGTTACTCCAGCTGTAGGAATAAGGAGCAGTACCCCCAGTTAAGGATAAGTCAATTTGTCCGTCGTTACTATTATTACAGGGAATATCAGTGGAAGTGGTAGTAGAAAAGTTAAAATTAATATTGCTACATCCTACGATATATCCTGCGTCTAAATCTGTAGAATTATCACCCGGACTTAAGGTGATTATTTCAGTCATGGCATCGTTAGAGCCAGACATTGGTTGAGCGTCGCTGTCTTTTGTTTCATCTCCGTTGTTAGATGTGGTAAGGATATAATCCGTACCGTTAGTGTTTGTTGAAATTGGAAATTTAATCTTATAGCTTCCAGGAGTGAGTCCGTCAAAAATATATTGCCCATTCTGGTCTGTTGTCGTCTGGCTAATCATATTGTCATTACCATCGAGTAGTATCACTACTACGTTAGGAATACCAGGTTCTCCAGCATCTTGAATACCATTATTATTGGTATCTGCCCAAACAAAGTTTCCGATTGCGGCAACGCCATCAATCGTTACGTTAGAAACGCATTGGCAACCGTTGTTATCGGTTACGGTAACGGTATAATTACCTGCGCTTAAATTAGTAGCGGTAGGAGTGGTCTGACCGTTGCTCCATTGGTAAGTATAAGGTGCATTGGTTCCAATATCCGATACGGTGGCCGTAGCATCATTAACTAAGACAGAAGTTAGTACTTGACTAACGGCTGCCTGACAAGTTGATTCAGATACTATTACGGCTACCTGATCCGTAGCTTGTGCACCGCTACAATCGGTTACGGTAACCTGATAAGTACCAGTCTGATTGGCTGTAATTGAGGCATTGGTTTCTCCGGTTGACCATTCGTAGGTAATGTCATTAGTGATACCCGAAGAGCAACATCCTCCAAAAACTTTAAGATCATCTAAGTCCCAGGCACTTACTTGTGATCCATTTCCAATTGGTGCATAAGCCAATAATTCGAAAGAATAAGTAGCGGTTTCTGTACTTTTAAATTCAGGAATACTAGATAAATCAATTGTTTTTAGGTTCCAGCCATTGGTAGAAGTAGCAATATTTACTTGCTTAAGAATCTCAACTCCATTTTTCAGTATTCTAACACCATATTTTGTAGGATAATTATTGATGCCTGTGTTGTCATTATATCCCTCTTGGGACCAAAGATAATTAGCCGGGGCAAATTCTTTAAAAGTTATTTTTGTAATACCAGCCACTTGACCTCCACCCGCTAAAGAGATATCAAATCTCAAAGCTTTAGGGTGATTGTCCTGCCAGTTACTGATGGTAGGCATCCCGAGACATACTGCATCTCCGGGTGCATTATTGTCGCCATCATCGGTACAAGAATGTTTTCCTTCGTGTCGGTAAAAACCGGTAGAACTGACCGAAGTACAACTAAGGTTATTTATGGTGCCACCAAATTCAGTATATGATTCGTTGGATACATCGCCAGAAAAAGAAACACATTGATCCATGTTCCATCTTGCGATTACCTGATCATTGTTGATCTCGCAACCAGTCGAACAAGAAGCCGTACCGGTAGCGGTAGCAGTTAGTTGAGTTTGTTCTTCACAAATAGTAACATCAGCACCAGCATCTACAGATAGATTACTAGGGGCTGGCGTGTCATTATTTATGTAAATAGTGATGGTTTTTTCATCACATTTAAATCCTATGCAATTGTCTTCATTAAACAAACTCGCAGAAATGGTATAAGTACCAATTGCGGGTGTCCAGTAATGATCGTAAGGAACGGTATTTTCTTCATTTTCGGTTCCATTAACAGTAAACCCAATACTCTCATGTGAACCAGTAGCTACCGCTTCGATAGTAGAATTGACTGGTAAATCTCCGATTCGGTAACTACCTCCGTCTTCCAGAGTGATACTGGTAATGTCATTATTAATCTTAAAGTGGATAATCTCACCAGTACAACTTTCTTCTTCTGTGAGTGTTGATCCAGTAAGGTTTAAGTTTAAATCTCCTACTGTATTTTCTAGTATAATACCGTTATCGGGCTGACTTAAAAATTCAATGTGGTGCCATCCACCGCCGTTAAATCGACTGTTTTTTTCTGTTTCGTTAGCACCAGTTCCAAGTTGGAAAGCAGGTCCGCGACGATACATGTTTGCCACTGCACCTTGCATGTATCCTTCCCCAGTAAAAGTTCCAGTTGTCTCATTGTAAAGATACCAGTCTGAGACGTTTAATGGTAGACATTCCGGAGCTTTTACGCTATCGGGATTTACTGTGAAGGTCCGATCAGCTAGGCTAACGTCTATTCTCCATTTGATGTTACTGTCGTCATTATTGACTGCTAATCCGGTAATACGGGCAGTTCCATTATCATATTCAATAAACTGTCCGTCTTGAATTTGATAACGTCTGTTAAAAGTAGAATCCGCATTACTAATGTAAAAGGAGTATTGCACACCTTCTGCACAGCGATCGGTTTGCTCTATAGTTCTGGTTCTCAGAATATTTTGACTAAAACTAAAAGCAGGTAATGCAAGAATAAAACAAATTAATAAAAAAGAGTGTGTAGTTTGTTTTACAAACTGTGTTGTTTGTTGTTTCGTGTCTCGAAAAGTTTGTTTGTTTGATTTCATAAGACATTATTTAGTGTAAAAAGCAAGCTTTCAATCTAAGAGAGGATGAAATAATAATGATAAAGATCAGTGAACTGTGTAGTAAGGGAGGATTCAATCTGGTGAGGAGACAGTATGGGTAGGTATCTTATTTATTGCAAAAATCAGACCGTCTGCAAAAATGTCACAAAAAAGCGTTTTGAGTTTTATTTCTGTAATGAAAAATACAAATATATTGTGTAGCAGTTTACTTATATTAAGATAATAAATATTTTAATTTTTATTTTTAGTAAAATAAAGCAGTCACATAAAGTTGGTGAAATGGTTGAAAAAGGGCTTTATATAACTTTTTGGAAAATCTTTCGAAATGTGACAAAGAAAAAACCATCATAAAACTGTTAAGTTTTATGATGGTCGGAAAAAGTTAAAAACGAATGACTATTGTTTGAGTATTAGGGAAATGTTATCAAATTTAATTTATCTGGATATCATGATTGACGTTTTCTTTGTGTTTTTCAATTATCTTAAAAAGCGAATCATCAGGTAATAGAAAAGACTGAGCCTGGTCGACAATCTCGGTTGCTTTTTTATAATCCTTGGCCATCTTGTATTCCATGGCGATGGCGTAAAAGACTAAGGCAATATTTTGTCTTAAATTTTCCGGTTGAATGTTGTTTTCCAGCAATTCTGATTCAATGGTGCTTAAATTCCCGGTGACGGTTATTCCCGATTGTAAAGTATAAGTAAGATTATTAAGTAAAGAGCCAGATTCCCAATTACCAGTCAGCTGATCTCCGTTTTTAAATTCAAATCTAGCTGATTTAGCAGGTTTTCCTTTTTTCCAGTAAGTAGTCATGAGATCTTCCGTAGGAAATACTACTGTTCCTTCACCGTGACGTTTGCCACTACGAAAAGAAGTTATATAACGAGTACCGTCGGTCATGGTATAGGTACCATCGCCATCTGGAAGTTCTTCAATCCAATCACCACTGTAAGATTCACCATTTATAAAGTGAATTGCTCCTTTTCCATCCATCTTGTCTTTAATAAACATACCGTGGTATTCGTGGCCGCATGCAAATGTAAACAGTCCCTGACCGTCCATAAAACCATGGTCAAATTCACCAAGGTAAGAACTACCATCCGGAAAAATCTGTTCTCCTTCTCCGTGGCGGAGTCCCTTGACAAATTGGCCCTTATAAATACTGCCATCCTTCCAGGTCATTATGCCTTGTCCGTGTGGTTGGCCATACATAAATTCGCCCTGATAGACTACGCCGTCAGGGTAATGACGTTCGCCTTCACAATGGGCTATATGCTTGCCGCAGTCGGATTCAGAAATATTTTGAGTTGAAAAATAAGCCGAAAAGGCCAGTGTGGGGAGGAGCAAAATTAGCAGCAACAAGAACTGTTGCCTGGAATTGTTCCCGTAGGTCATATCAGGTGAAGTTTTGGTATGCACTCTTTTTCATCTATTCTTGAAATAGCATTTTATTAAGCGCGGTTATTAAAATTGTAAAAAATCTGTAAGTGCTCGTAAAATAAGGAGGTTTGAAAATAGAATCAATAAAATAAAAGAATATTTAAAATTTAAATATAAAAAAGGCCATATCTCAGAAAGATACAGCCATACCTATAAAAAACTGTTACTAAAAACTTCTTAGGAAATAAGTTTAGAAACAACCAGGCTTCACACCTAAGGAAAATGAGTTGATAATATTTTAGGTAGAACGGGTTAGGAGGGCAAATAACCCGATGGAAATAGGAAAAGAAATAGTAATTGCTAATTTACACCGACTATAAAACAAAATGTATACCAGTAATTTCGGGTTATCCAAGAATATGCTTAGCTTTGTATTCCGTAACAGTGAATCTCAAAAGTGCTGCTAAGAGCAATCTAATATGACAAAATATATCTTCGTTACGGGAGGCGTAACCTCGTCCTTAGGAAAAGGAATCATTTCCGCATCTTTGGCCAAACTTCTCCAGGCCAGAGGCTTAAAAGTAACCATCCAAAAGTTTGATCCTTATTTGAATGTTGATCCCGGCACCCTCAATCCATATGAACACGGGGAATGTTACGTAACCGATGATGGAGCTGAAACCGATCTGGATTTGGGACATTATGAGCGATTTTTAAACATTCCCACTTCTCAGGCTAACAACGTCACAACGGGACGGGTTTACCAAACGGTAATCAATAAAGAAAGAGAAGGTGCTTATTTGGGCAAGACAGTTCAGATTGTTCCACATATTACCAACGAAATTAAGCGACGGATGCTTCTTTTGGGAGCGAACAACGATTACGATATTGTCATCACAGAATTGGGTGGTACGGTTGGAGATATCGAATCGCTACCTTATCTCGAAGCCGTGCGGCAATTACGGTGGGATTTGGGTCGAGATAATTGTGTGGTGATTCACCTTACATTAATTCCTTATTTGAAAGCGGCCGGAGAGTTAAAAACAAAACCTACCCAGCATTCTGTTAAAGAACTACAGAAAAATGGAATTCAGGCAGATATTCTGGTATGTAGAACCGAACATGCGATTTCTAACGAAATACGGCGAAAACTAGCCCTATTTTGTAATGTAGACATCGGATCGGTCATCGAATCCAGAGATGCCGAAACAATTTATGATGTGCCGTTGATGATGCTAAAGGAATCGCTGGATACTACCGTGATGCTAAAACTACGATTGAAAGACCGAAATGAGCCAGATTTGAGAAAATGGAAAGCTTTTTTGGGTAAACTAAAAAATCCGTTACACGAAGTTCGAATTGGTCTGGTGGGAAAATATAACGAATTACAGGATGCGTATAAATCAATTTACGAGGCTTTTATTCATGCCGGTGCAATCAATGAATGTAAGGTGATTGTGGAACCCGTTCATTCCGAAAATTTGGAAGGAAGTGAAAAGGAGGTGAAGGCAAAGTTAAAGGAGATGGATGGCGTACTGGTAGCTCCTGGGTTTGGGGAGCGGGGAATTGAAGGGAAATTGGAAGCAATTCGTTACGTAAGGGTAAATAAAATCCCCTTTTTTGGTATTTGTCTGGGAATGCAATGTGCGGTAGTGGAATATGCTAAAAATGTTTTAAAATTACCAGGTGCTTCTTCTTCAGAGGTAAATCCTGCCAGTAATAATCCGGTGATTGATTTGATGGAGGATCAAAAGGATCTGACGCAGAAGGGAGGAACCATGAGATTGGGGGCGTATGACTGTACGATCAAATCAGGCAGCCTGGCCCATATTGCTTATGGTATGACTGAAATCAGTGAGCGACATCGTCATCGGTACGAATTTAACGAAAAATACCGTAAGCAATTTGAAGCATCGGATCTACAACCTACCGGTTCTAATCCGGAAACCAGTCTGGTAGAAATTGTTGAAATGCAAAATCATCCCTGGTTTGTAGGTGTGCAGTTTCATCCTGAATTAAAAAGTACCGTGGAGAATCCACATCCTCTTTTTGTTGCCTTTGTAAAAGCGGCGATGCAAAAAAAATACCATCATAAAAATGTGGAAGATGCAGTAGTGGAAGGTTGATTACTTTTGCAAGTGTACTTATGAAAAAACTAACGTTAAAAGAACTCAACCGGATATCCGTTACGGACTTCCAGTCCATAAAAAAATTACCTGTGGTGTTGGTACTGGATAATATCCGTTCTGCGCTCAATGTGGGATCGGCCTTTCGGACAGGAGATGCGTTTGCGGTAGAAAAAGTGGTTCTTTGTGGGATTACCGCGCAGCCGCCACACCGAGAAATTCTTAAAACCGCCATCGGAGCGACCGGATCAGTGAGCTGGGAGTATTGCAAAGATAACGTTGCGGCGATTTTACAATTAAGAAAAGAAGGGTATCAGATCGTCGCCGTTGAACAGGCCGCGGAAAGTAAAACGCTAGAAAATTTTCCCTTCTCTAACGAAAACAAATATGCTTTAATTTTTGGCAATGAGGTAACGGGTGTGGCCCAGCCAATAATGGACTTGGTAGATGAATGTATCGAAATTCCACAGTTTGGCACCAAACATTCACTTAATATTTCTGTTTCTATTGGTGTTGTATTATGGGAATTTATTCGGAATCATAAACCCGCCTAATGACTAATTTTGATATTCAAATATCTCCTCGTCACCGTCTGCACTACCTTGGGCTGATTTTTTTTACCATTATTGTGGGACTGTTTTCTCGAACAAAGTATCTGCCTTACCCGGATTTTATGTGGGTGGGAGATGTATTTTACGGATTACTTATCTTTTTTATTTTTGGTTTTTTGTATCCGGATCGCAGTAAAGCTGGTATTGGACTGGCAGCCCTTATTCTATGTTGTCTGATTGAATTCAGTCAGCTTTATCAAGCGGATTGGATCGTTCTGCTGCGGGAAACAAAAATGGGAGCACTTATCTTGGGGCATACCTTTTTGTGGAGTGATTTGCTGGCTTACGCGGGAGGTGTGCTTCTTGGGATTGGGATAGAGTGGGGGGATGGCAGATAATCAGGATCGTCAATAATTGTCTGAAAAATTATTATTTCACTTTTGAAATTACTTTTTGGGACTTCTATTCTTACCCGAAAAAACATTGACCAGCGGATTGACCGGATTCCCTGTGGTACGACGGTAGGAGACAATTTGTCCCGTATGATAAATAGCATCAGCCAGTGGTCCGTTCAGCAAATTCCAAAAAGGAGCAGCACTAACCTTTTCTCCTCTTTTAAACTTTATTTGACAATCTTCCAAATTCAACTTTTTATTAGTTCGCAGGATTTCGCTGGCAGACTTAAGATTTTGTAGTGTTTTGGTCCGGTATTCTACGAACGTAAATTCGGGCGTATCACCACCGCGTTCGACAGGAACTTGGGCTACCGTATTATGGATAACCTCGGAAAGTCCGTAGATATGTTTGATTAAAGCTTCACAACTAGCACCGTCATTCCCCGGTTCGTAGGCCAGGTCTTCGCTACGCAAACCTTCTGTTCCCCAGTAATATCGATATCCTAATCCATCAATCATTCTCATCAAGACGGCATTCCCACTATAATCTTCCGGCGTATGTTCAATTGACATATAAGGTAAAGCAGATAAATTATCCATGCTTAAATCTTGTGCTTTCAGAGTGATCGAAAAATAGAGAAAGAAGAAAAGGTAAAAAAGCTTTTTCATAAATGTTTATTTTCTATGTCTATGATTGATAGAATTACGAAGTTAAGCATTTTAGGGAATAACAGAATAAATTATTGGTTTATTCGATAACTTGTGCAATAAATACCCGTAAAATACGTTCAATTCGGGCAATTCAAAGTTTAAATGTCGGTCATTTGCTCAATTTTAAAAAAAGTATAAATGATATTCTTCTTTAAGCCGAATAAAATTCCGTTTTTTTTCCAAATTTGTATCATTATTTCATTTAAATAGCTTGATCATTGTAATTTTATTTTGAATCTTTCTTTCCGTGCATAATTATCTGAAATTTGAATCTTTTTTGAGTTCAAATTTTATGAATTTATTTTTATCTTTGTACCGGCTTCCAAACAAATATTTATTTTGAACAACTAACTTGACTTAAAACGATGTCTAATTCAATTAAACTACTCGCCCTATTATTGTTTGTTTTCGGTTCTTTTACTCTTTCTGCACAATCTCTTGCTTCAACCGATAAGATAGATATGGATTTCATTACTTTAGATGAGTCAGAAAGTGATTGGTCGTTTTATTCTGATGATGAGAATAAAATGTATTTCGTTGATTTTGAAAAATTAAGCTTTAATCTGAGTGAAATTGTGGTGAAAGATCAGGAAGGTATAATAGTATTGAGAGAAGATGTTTTGGAGTTACCAGTAAATACTATTTTTGAATTGGATTTCAGCGCTTTCAAAAGTGGAAAATATCTTATCGAATTACGCTCCTTCAAAGGAATGCTCAAAAAGGAGGTTTCGTTATTGTAAACCACTCCTCTTTTTTACAAATAACCACTCTCCCAGTGGTTGTGCGAGTACGCCACCAATAAATATCCAATTACAAAACCAGTCCCACCAGACTTCTCCCGCTAGTCCTTGGCCGGCGATCAGATTCATAACTCCCCCAGCTAGCATTGTATATTGCCAGCGACTTAAAAAGCTACTAACTCGCCGACTTCCCTGATATGTAGAGAGCATGCCCGCCCGCCAAAAAGGAACGACCAAAAACACTTCCCCCAGCTTGTGGAGCATAATCCAGTAACCGAAAGGTTCTGAATAATCCATGGAGAACAAAATTCTAATAATTGAAAGGCTGAAAATGATTCCTGTTGCCCAGGCGATTTTACGCCACCGATAATATTGCTTTGGTTTATCCCACATATTTAGCGGTCCGTTCTTCTATTTTGTTAATTAATGTCGCGGTGGCGTCAGCTTCATTCTTCCACCAGTCTGCGGACCAAACATCCACAAATTCCAAACCATAAAAGGTTAATAATGCTCGGTATTTTCGCTCCCAATCCAGAGCTAGCGCGCCCCGACGATCCCCAATCCCATCTATAATGACGGCTACAGGCGGTGCATCGGCATCGTTGGGCTTTATCAATAATGGAACATATAATTCGTTGATCCAAGCGTGTTTGATTAATTGAGCAGGATTAATATGATTAGAAAGGCTTTCTACTACTTCGTCGATGAAATAATCGCATTGGTTATTGCGGCGATATTGTTTTTTTACAATGGTCAGATTCTCTTCAAATTTACCATAGGAAGCTACCTTATTAGAATGGATAAAGTATATTTTCTCTCTGGTACGGGCCAGGTTATTTTGTAGTGCACGAGAATTATTCTGAGGTGATTCCTGACTTTGTATATAAAGTAGATAATCCATTGTTTCGCCTTCCTGATTTTCGGAAGGATAAATTTTTATTCCATCAGAAAATAACTTTTGTAATTGATCTGCCATTGGTGTATGCCCCACTCGCTTATGGTACAAGCGATAAAAAAGAAAATTTCTTAACTTTTCTTCTTCCACAACTATTCGCAAACTAGGATATTGGTAATTTTTGTTTACCGGTTTTATTTCTTTCAAAATATTTTCTAATACTTCCGCGTAGTGTGTTTTGGTATTCTGATCCGATCGGTAGGACAGATCTAATGGAATATTTATAATGGCGTTTTTATCTTTTGTTTTATTATAAAAATGTAGATCATTCACAGACTTAAATTTTTGATAGTAAAGATCTGTGATTGCCCCAGGACCGGGGCGGTGGTGATAAAGTAAATCAATCTCTTGCGTATCCTGATCGATTAAATTATCCAGTAAAGTGTACTCAGTTGTTTGAGAACCACTGCGACTACTCGTAAAACCTATTATTCGTGGCGCTATTTTTAACAACGGAAAATGACCACTAAAATTCAGTTTATTAGTCGCTAAAATGATAATCGCATCAAACAGGTTTTGATCCGGATCAATCCACTCCATGGCTAGTTCCGGAGTGGTCAAAAAAATCGGATAATGCTGAATAATATCTCTTACCTGAGTCGTGTTTTTTTGTAAAAACTGAATAGCTGAAAATTCTTGATTAGCATTGGCAAATAGGTCAGTGCTCAATCGAGGTGATCGGGTCTGGTGTCCTTTTTGTTGAGCAATAATTTGAGCGGGAATTTGATTACTCAAATTATCGAATGCCCCCAAAAACCGCTGATAATGTTGATTATCTTCTGGAATCCCTTCATGATGATATTGGGATAAAAATTGCTGTAAATACCAGCTTTGAAAGGCCGCTACCCAATCCTTGGGCTTTACGCTGGTAAGGGCCAATACGACTTTTTGTTCGGACGAAGAAAGCTGTAGCCAGTATTTTTGCCAGGTATGAAAATCGTCAAAGTCACGTAGATTGAAGCGGATTGCGTCCAGTTGATTGATGATCTGCTCAAGTTGGTTTTGTTGATCCCGGGTCGGGTGGGCGGTCGCCGTTATTTCTTCTTCAAACAAACGAGTTTGATTAACTGATCCAAGAAATGCTCGTAATTCATTTTCCAGGGTTCTTACTGTCGACTCGTAGCCCATTTCCTCCACCTGATTGGTGCCACTAAGCGTATCCAGGTTATTTTGAATCAACTGTGGAACCGTCTGTTGAAACTCCTGTAAAGCCGTTCTGAAAGATTGTACTGAGGCCTGAATTTCCGGTATTTTTTCACTCCCGGTGTAAATGGGGAAGCTATAATTGAAAAAGTTATTTTCGGCAAATTTATCTAGCATAAACTGATAATCTGCTTTCACTCTTTTTTGTCTTTCCAGAATGTTTTTCGCACTACTCGAGAATAGGCCTGTCAGTTTGAGTTTTCCGGTAGAAAGTAGACCGGTCCTCGTTCCTTTATTGCCGTGCTCACTATCTAAATCGCCGATTAATTCTAATAAACTATCACTTTTCTTTTGAAATTCTTTCAGTCCATCATTATAAAAATGAGTTAACTTGACAGTGTAAGTATGTAGTTTGTTGATGTATTTCTGTTGCAGACGATGTGCGTCTTCTTTGAGTTGATGGACAGATTGTTCAATTCTGTGAAGGCTCTGTTCCGGATTATATTCTAAAAATAAAATACTGTTTAACTTACTGAGCGGATGGTCGGTTGTCCCAATATTCTTGAATAAATCTATGCCTTGTGCTACCTTTTCTGAGAAAGCATTAAAAACTTTATAAGACCATTTATAATCACTAAAATTCAAGTGACTATTGAGCAGTGCACTGGGTTCTTTTCCGTTGGCGGCCAAAAATAAGCCGACTACATTAGTCCACGTATGGTTTCCAAAAATTGGTTTGGTTACGGTATCATACTGGTTGGCCAGCGCCGCCTGGTTACGAAGCGATTTTTGTAAGTTTAAATTATACTGTTCCCGATCATGTTTGGGTATTTCCGCGAAGATGGCTTCTTTTTGGTTTGTTTGATTGGGAAATAAATTAAGGCAGTACGAATCTAAGGAAAGGGACGTCAGGTGCCTGCGCAGCGCGCTGAGTGATTCCGAGTTTTGGCTGACGATCACCAGATTTTTTTTGTTCGAAAGACAATTGATGGCAATATTCGCCGCTGTCTGAAGCGCACCCGTACCGGATTCCCCGTCCACAATCAAATTATGGGTTTGAAAATATTGCATGACCAATTCCTGCATGGGATCGGTGGGAAATGCACCGTAAGTATGAGGCCAGGCGGGTGTATCGACGGGTTGCCAGTTTGTATTTTTGAGATCTTTAGCATGGTCAAGTAACTGTTTCTGCTGAACACCAAATAGGTTTAACACTCCCGACCAGTGGATGCTGCCCTTGGTATTAGTAAGTTTGGTGGGCGTTGGCAATACGGTGGTCGTAGATCGTTCATCCGTTAAATCCAGTTGGACAATTAATTCATAACAAAGATGATAAATCGCTTCGCCGAGATCACCTTTAGTTTCAAGACAAGCATCAAATTTTTGGGTGAGGTTGATATTATATGCTTCTTCGAAGAAAGCCAGTAATAACTTATTGGGTAAAACATCATTTCGTTTGATCGTTAGATGCCATTTGTCTGCGTAGTCTGGTCGGTAATCAACGCGCCAGACGAATAGTGGTGCTGCCAGGTAAGGAAGAGGATCTTTTTCTTCTTTTTTTATATAAAACATTGGAAAACCAATTCCCACTTCCTGGTATTCGGCTTGTCCTGATTGGCGGTAAGCCCTGTAAAAGAGGTTTGCCAGCGATTTTATAGATTTGTCTTTCGCAATAAAAGAAAGCTCAGTAGATTCATTTTCCGAGATACGGGATAGCAGGGTAGTAGCAAATTTATCTTCCCGTCGGGAAATTTTACAAAGGTCCATACCCGGTTCGGAAAGGCCGTTATAATAGGCAGTTTTGTGTAGTTGCAAATATACGTCATTGCGTATTTGCTCGCTGGATGGCTGATCTTTCATAGTAGTTATTGATGTTTACTCCTACCAAAATTACAAATTAACCGGTAGAAGTTTGTATTTTCAAGCCAAAAAGGGGAAGTTAATTCTTGGTTTTCTCTAAAATTTTCAGAATTGCCTGTAAATCAATTTGATATGATGTTTTTATTTAAGTCATTATTTAAGCTAATCACCGTTACAATTCTGATAACCTGGCTAGGTTGTAGCTCGGGAACTACTAAATTATTTCCTTATCAGTCACAGCTTAACCAAACTTTTGACCTGCGTTATGGTACTACGGTGGGGCTACCTGATGAGCAAATAGAGATCAGTTTTGAAAAACTGACCGAAAGCCGCTGTCCGGAGGGCATAAATTGTATTCAGGCGGGAGAGGGAATTATTTCTCTAGTGGTAAAAGTAGGCAACCAAAGCGAAAACCTTGTTTTGAAAGCAAAGGGATTGTGTATCGATAAACCTGAATGTGGTGAAGCAAAAAGTGTTTTAAATTATACCCTAACACTAATGAGTTTAAAGCCATATCCGACGGAGGTTTTGGAAAATAAACAAAATTACATCGCCAAAATGATCGTTACTAAAAAGCCTCCGATGGGAGAAACCCGATAAAAATGCATAAAATACAATTGGCCCAAAATGGCCCCGAATTTTCGCGAATCATTGCGGGAGTAATGACCTGGGGTGTTTGGGGTAAAAATTTATCCACTAAAAAAGCCGCCAGCTACATTGATGAATGTCTGGATCTGGGAGTATCTACCTTTGACCATGCCGATATTTATGGTCATTATACCACCGAAGCCCTTTTTGGGCGAGCCACTAAAGGTAAATCTTCGCTGCGGCAGCAAATGAAACTCATTTCTAAATGCGGCATCAAATTGATCACCCCCCATCGGCCCAATTACAAGGTGCACGGCTACGATACTAGCAAAGCCCATATCCTTTTTTCCGTCGAAAATTCTTTGAAAAGTCTGAGAACAGATTACCTGGATTTACTCTTGATTCATCGTCCCAGCCCTCTGATGCATCCTTATGAGATTGCGGAAGCATTTAATCAGCTGAAACAATCTGGAAAAATTCTGAATTTTGGTGTTTCTAACTTCAGTCCTTCTCAGTTTACTTTGTTAAATCAATATGTTCCGTTGGTAACCAATCAAATAGAAGTGTCCCTGTTGCACGACGAGTTTTTGCTTGACGGGACCTTAGATCAGTGCATGCAGCACGAAATTGCGCCTATGGCTTACAGTACGATGGCAAAAGGTCTTTTCTTTTCACAAGAAGCGACTGAACCTGTCCAAAGGATCAAAAAAGTTTGTGATAAACTCAAAAAGAAATATCGCGCTAGCTACGAAGAACTCCTGACTGCCTGGTTACTCGCTCATCCGGCCAGAATACTGCCCATTATCGGAACTACCAGGATTGATAGAATGGCCGCTGCGGTGCGTGCTGTGGAGATTAGTATGGAGCGAGAGGATTGGTTTGCGCTTTGGGAAGCGGCTAGAGGGCAAGAAGTGGCCTGATTTTCCTAATGAAGAGCAGGTTTGAGGATAGCCAGTCCATATGTTCCATTAGTTTATGTTCAAGGCATCAAGGTTTTTGATTGAGGTAGTGCATCTGCTCTGGTTTGCTTTCTTCGTTGGTCTTGTGGTTCACTCATTTAGTGTATGGTCATGGGCTATCCTGTCCGCTTTTGTGGTTCACTCACTTGGCGTATTGTCACGGGCTATCCCGTCCGCTTTCGCGGTTCACTCACTTGGCGTATTGTCATACGCCACCCTACGGGATCGTTCGTTCATATTATAAAATCTTATCATCGTTAACAAGTCGTTAACAATTGTTCGAGCCCCATTAACAACAGAAAGGAGGAACATCTGTTACCTTTGTCATCGTAATACATAATTGCCAATTGGCTTTATGACATTTTAACCATTAAAAAAATTGAAAATGAACATTTCAAAGATTCGTTTTAGCTTTTCCGCGTTATTCGCATGTTTAGTATCTGTTGCTTTATTTATTTCTTGTGCCAGTGATGGTACTTCTGCTCAGGACGCTGCGAAAGAGAAAGTAGCTGCTGCTTCTCAGGCTGTAAGTAATACTGCTACCAATGCTGCTGATGCTGCTGCTGCCGCTGTTACTCCTGCAGTTCCTGCTGGTCCTACGACTACCCTTAAGTTTGAGGAAACTGAATTTGACTTTGGTACCGTTGATCAGGGAGAAAAAGTAACGCATGTTTACAAGTTTGCCAACACTGGTAATGAGCCATTAATCATCAGCAACGCAAAAGGTAGCTGTGGATGTACCGTTCCTAGCTGGCCAAAAGAGCCTATTCCGGTAGGTGGAAGTGGTGAGATTCAGGTACAGTTTGATTCTAAAGGTAAGAAAAACAAGCAGAGTAAGAAAGTGACCATTACGGCTAACACTGATCCAGCTCAGACTTTCCTGACGATCAAAGGAGAAGTTAACGCACCTGAGACAGATGCTGCTGCAACTAATAAGTAAGCAATTCGCTTTTAATAGAGATCCTTTAGTAAGATTTCGAAAAAAGACCACCAGATTCTAAACTTAATCTGGTGGTTTTTTTTATATAGGTAGATATCCGTTGGATTCTTCTAACCCACTTAAGCATCGTGTATGAAACAATATCTGTCTTTAGTTAAATTTAGTCATACCATTTTTGCGTTGCCTTTTGCGCTTCTGGGTTTCTTTTTGGCCATTTACCGCTTGGATATACAGATACCCTGGATAATTTTCCTTTATGTTTTGCTATGTATGGTCTTTGCGCGCAATGCTGCGATGGCTTTTAACCGATATTTAGATCGGGATATTGATGGTAAAAACCCACGTACCGTAGTTCGGGAGATTCCAGCCGGGGTTATTTCTCCCAGCGCAGCACTTTCCTTTGTGATACTCAATGTGATGCTGTTTGTAGCTACAACCTGGTTGATTAATCCGCTTTGCTTTTATTTGTCTCCGGTAGCACTTTTGGTTATCCTTGGTTACAGCTACACCAAGCGTTTTACTTTTCTTTGTCATTTTGTACTGGGTCTGGGTCTAGCCCTTGCTCCTATTGGAGCTTATTTGGCGGCTGGCGGAAACTTTGATCTATTGCCATTATTATACGGCCTTTCCGTGCTGTTTTGGGTATCCGGATTTGATATTATTTACGCCTTACAGGATGAAGAATTTGACCGAAAACACAAACTATCTTCTGTTCCTGTGGTGCTAGGGGGAAAAAACGCTTTACGACTATCTACCGCACTGCATGTAGGATGTGCCGCCGCGATGGCTGGTGCTGGTTATGTATTGCTTACCAATTATCCTACGGCGGGTTGGTTATCCAGCATTGCTACCCTTATCTTCTTAGGATTACTAGTCTACCAGCATAGACTGGTGAAGCCTCATGATTTGAGCAAAATAAATCTTGCTTTTTTCACAACTAATGGTATTGCCAGTGTGATTTTAGGCAGCATGATCATCCTGGATTTACTATTTTAGGTGTTTTTAGCCTCTCAGACCGCTTGATCTTAGTGGTTTTTCAAAATTTTTACGTTATATTAGTATTTTTAATGCTTTATTAAGAAAAAAATGTATTTAAATTTTAGATTTTTGCGCAAGCACTCTAATTTATATATATTTAAATAAATTAACACGTAAAAAGCATCCTGTTTGTTGATTAAATAATTATATATTTAATATAATTTTTAATTAAAATTGTAATCGCATAAATGTACTGATACTAAACCAGTTAGCAGATATATATGCTAAATATTTAAAGTATTTGGCACGGTTTTCGAACTTTCCCTGACAAGTTTATATTTCCTGAAAACGAACATATTATTTGAGATTCTATTTTCATTTTGAAGACTTCTCTTATAAACTTTATTTCCGCACCTATTACCTTATTCACAGTATATAATTCGTCTGTAAGAAAGAACCTTTTGGGCTAAAAAAATATTGACACCATGAAAAAAGAATTACTTCTTTTTTTGCTGTTACTGATTGTTACCTCTCTCAATGTCACTTCCGTTTATGGAATGTCAAACGACGAGGCATCGATTCCTGTTTCAGCTGATTTAATGTTTAATGATACGATTGTAGATTTACCCGATACAGTTTATCTACAAACCTCCAACTGTGGTGCGCCCGCTCCACTTTGTCTGGATATTCCAATCAACGATATTTTTAATTATCAAATCATTATTAATGATACCAGTTTTTACCAGAATGGTATTAATGCTTGTAATCTGGATACAATTTTATCCTATAATTACCGTCAACTGGTGGAAGCCGATGACGGTACACCAATTTCAGGACCGTATAGCGTAGTAAACTGGGAAGTAAACGGAGTAGCTTTTAGCGGAGACGTTCTGACAATTCCGGATATGGTAGATTCTCTGAATATCTGGGACCCAATCGGAAACTGGACGGATGATCCAGTGACTAAAAGAATAAGAGGCGGAAATAATAATAATACCTATTCTGGGTTAACAGTTTCTATAGCATCCTTGGGGGGAAATCCACCCACTCTTGCTAGAAATCAACAATTGATTATAAATGGTAGCCAATTATTTTTTGAAAATGGCATTACCAAAGTAACTCTAAGTACTACCGGCCCCGGCCCAGTTTGCGTCGATTCTTTCCAGGTAGCCGTGGCCTGTGTTCAACCGGAGACGATTCGGATTGACACTTTATTTCCTGGTGTGACCGATACGATCTGCCTCAACTTTGCCGAGTTATTATTACCTTTTACTTCGATTACCAACGAATGCCCGGAAGCCAGTGATGGCAATGTTCAATTCAATCTGGTGAATGGTAATTCCTGTGTGGAGTTTATCACCTTGACCCCAGGAATTGATTCTGCCTGTTTTGTGGTTTGCGACGGACGGGGATTATGTGATACGACTACCTTTATTATTGATGTGCAGGATACTAACCCGAGTCGGGTTTTTGAAACCAATCTCCCGATCGTAGAAGGCATGAGTAACATATTTTGTCTTGATACAACCCGCTTAATGGGTGTAGACACCTTTTTTACCATCTGTGATTCCGACGAAAATTTTGTAGATTTCACCCTGGACAGTGCCAGTCTTTGCCTGAATTACACCGGATTAGTGGCTGGTGGAGTAGATACCTTCTGTGTAGTTATTTGTGATAGTATGCTGTTGTGTGATACGAACTATGTTTACGTACAAGTCTTAAGGGATGGACCAGGACTAGTAAATGATACCATATTTATCAATCAAGAAACCACGATTTGTGACTTTTCTCTAGATAATTTGAGCGGACCGGTGATTAATATCCAAAACTTCTGTGCGGATGTGCCAGTTGCAGTTGATTTTACCTTAGATACTTTCAATTATTGTTTAAATATTGCTGGTCTCGTGCCAGGGCAAGATACCGCCTGTTTACAATTTACCGATGACCTCGGTAACGTGGATACTATCTACTACGTAGTGGACGTTTTAAATCCTATCTCAGAGATAATTGAAGATGATATTCGGCTTGGAAATACCAATACGTACTGTCTTGATACCACGCAATTAGGAGGTATAATATTAGATAGCATCTTTGTTTGCAATAATTTTGCGGGACAGGCTGTTGATTATGTTGCAAATCCCTTATCTTTGTGTATAGAGGTTACCGCAACCAATGCCAATCTAAGCGACACACTATGTGTAGCAGTTTGTGATGAATTCATGACCTGTGACACCACCACCTTTATATTTAATGTCACTGATTTACCGATTGATTCTCCTCCGATCCTAAGCCCCGACTCAGATACGATACTGGTTAATAGTACTTTAACTATTAATGTTTGTGATAATGATACAATTCCTGGAAGCATAGATAACTTCTTTGTACTTCCCGCTGCGAGTGGGGGTGTAGGCCCCAATCAGGGTATTGCGTTTAGAGATGTGGAAGATTGTGTTATTACTTATATACCGGGGCCGGATAGCTGTGGTTTCGATCAGTTCAGCTACGTGGTGGCCAATGAGTTTGGTTCTGATACCACAACAGTGACGGTTTTTATTGAATGTGAACAGGGACAACCTGGAGAATTATTTGTTTTTAACGGGTTTTCACCTAATAATGATGGTGTGAACGATTTCTTCCGGATCAATGGCTTGGAAAATTTCCCGGATCACATCCTTTACGTTTACAATCGCTGGGGAAATCTGGTATTGGAAATGACTGATTATCAAAACGACTGGGCCGGAACCTGGGAAGGATTAACGCTACCGGATGGTACTTACTTTTATCTGTTAGAGCAAGGCGATGGCGAGCGAATTTCCGGATTTGTCCAGATACATCGCTAGGCAAATAATCAGTCCAAAAAATAAAAAAAGCTAGCATCATTTTTGATTTTAGCATCTTATAAACATTATTAATTAATTGAGAAAACACCGACTCTTACACAAACTGAACTTCTAAAATATACCATGGATTATGAGAAAAATCTACTTATTTATCGTGCTATTATTCGTCGGAGGGACCAACCTGTTAGCACAGCAGGATGCCATGTTCACTAAGTACATGTTCAATAGTCTGTCTTTCAATCCCGCTTACGCCGGATCAAAGGATCACCTTGCGATGAATTTAATCCACCGAACACAATGGTGGGGAATTGAGGGCGCGCCACAAACGCAATCGCTCATTATCCATACACCCATGCCCAACGAGCGAGTTGGGGTAGGTCTTAGTTTGGTAAATGATGAGATCGGTCCGACCAATTCTATTCGCGCCAATCTTAGTTATGCTTACCGTATTCCAATGGGTAAAGGAAAGCTTTCGATTGGTTTGCAGGGTGGTGTCATGCACTGGCGTGCTGACTTTAATAAATTAAGTCTGGAACAAGGTTCTGGAGGAGACGAAGCATTTGAAGAACTGACTCCGTCGAAATTGCTACCTAATTTTGGAGCTGGTATTTATTACTATACACCCAAATTTTACGTAGGATTTGCGAGTCCTCAACTGATCGAATATGATCTTCGGGACAATGAGATCAATACCAATGTCTGGGCAAGACATCAACGCCACTACTATTTTTCTGCTGGAGCTGCTTTCCCGCTGAAAGGAGATGCGTTGATTTTTAAGCCATCTATTTTGGTGAAGAACGTAGGCTTACTGAGCAGCTTTAGCAAGGACGTAGCGTTCCAGGATTTTGGAGCTCCGACGGAGTTCGATATTGATTTGTCGCTGATGTTTCAGCAGGCATTATGGGTTGGAGTTTCCTTCCGTTCTGCTATTGAAGGAATTGTTGGAGACCAAAGTTCCTTTGACTCTGCGGATGTCTGGGCAGCTTATTATCTGGCGAACGGATTACGAATTGGCGTAGCGTATGATTATACGCTGACCAAATTGCAAAGCGTTGCTGGCGGTTCTTTTGAAATAATGCTCGGATACGAATTTGACTATAAAACAAAGCAGGTAGTAACACCTCGATACTTCTAGACAACATTAGACTTTATTCTAAAATAATTTGTATGCCTCTAAATGATCTTAGAATAAAGTCTAGTAGATTTTATGTAAAAATAAATACATAGAATTCCATAAAAACACAATCCCTTAATTTAAAGTAAGAAAAATGAAGTTTAAGAAGCTAATTTTAATCATGCTGGTGATGTCCTTCGGAGCTTCCGGTTTGTTTGCTCAGAAGATGAAGCGAGCAGTTAAAGCCATGGAAGCCCTGGATTATCAACAAGCAATCATCTTGTTTAATCAAGTACTTGAAAAGGACGATAATAGCGAAGCAAAAATTTTACTGGCAGAATCTTACCGAAAGGTAAGTAATTCTGAAGACGGTGAATACTGGTACGGGCAAGTGGTACGACTGCCAGAATCCGAGCCGATTCACAAACTTTTCTACGGGCAGATGCTGCAGCGTAATGGTAAATGTGATCTGGCCAAAGAATGGTACGAAAAATACGTAGAAGAAGTACCAGATGATTTGCGTGGCCAATATCTTGTAAAAGCTTGTGATTACGAAGACGAGTTAATGACCAAGAATGCAGGTATTTATGAAATTGTTCATCTGCCTTTCAATTCTAACGTTGATGATTTCAGTCCCGTTATTTACGGAGATGAGATTATTTTTGCTTCGGAAAGGGATATGGGAGGAGCCATTAAGCGTACACATACCTGGACGGGAAATCCATTTTTAGAATTATATAAAATCAAAGCCGAGCCGGTTGATAAAGAGGAATGCGGAGAATATACTTTTGGTAGTCCAAAGAAATTCTCTGGAGATCTGAACGGAAAATTCCACGACGCTGCGGTTAGTTTTAATCAAGATCAATCTGAGATTTATTATACCCGTAACAATCAAGTTAAAGGTAAGCCCGGAAAATCTGATGATGGTATTGTTAAATTAAAAATTTACCACGCACCTAAGAAGGGAGACAATGACTGGGGAGACCTGGAAGGGTTGCCTTTTAATAGTGACGAATATTCTGTGGCGCATCCTACGTTGACGCCGGATAATAATACGTTATATTTTGCTTCTGATATGCCCGGTGGGTTTGGTGGAATGGACCTTTATAAATCCGAAAAAGAAAGCGGGAGCTGGGGACCACCATTGAACTTAGGACCTGGAATTAATACGGAAGGAAATGAGGTATTTCCAAACTACGATGCAACGGGTAAGTTATACTTTTCTTCCGATGGACAAATTGGTCTTGGTGGATTAGATATTTATTATATGGAAGACAAAGGAGACGGAGAATGGGGAATGATCGAAAACGTTGGTTACCCAATCAATACCATCTCTGATGACTTTGGCGTTGTTTTTAACGAAGAAGGAACCTGTGGATTTTTATCTTCTGACCGTGAAGGCGGCTCAGGAATGGATGATATTTACAGTTTTAAGAAAATTGCTTCTCCAATTGAAATTCTGGTTTACGACCGGGAAACCAAAGAACCCATTGAAGGTGCCAGTGTGGTAAACGATTGTACTGGTCTGACGATGACCACGGATGCGGAAGGTAAGATTACTATCGATCAGAAAATGGGAGAGTGCTGTACTTTCACAGCCAGTGCAGAAAATTATCTGGACAACGACGAAAAAGGTTGTACTACGGATATTCCACGGGGAGAAAAAGTCTTTGTAGAAATTCCGCTTGATCCAGCGATGGAATTTGAAATTGAAGGTGTTGTTTTTGATGACAATACTGGTTTACCACTGGAAGGGGCGACCGTAACGTTGATGAACGACTGTGATAAAGACGAACAAACGTACACGACGGATGTACTTGGTACTTATAATTTTAAACTAGATAAAGATTGTTGTTATACCGTAAAAGGTAGTAAGACCGGGTATATTGCTGCGACCGTCGCAGACCAATGTACCAGAGGGGAAGAGAAATCACTTACACTACAGGCAAATCTGAATCTACAGCCGACTACGGCTACCGAAAATTATGTAGATACGGAGACGATTGGTTCTCCATACAAGGATCCGGCTTCAAACTTATGGACTGATCCCAATACGAATCTTCCGGCGGATGGAGTAATTAACGGAATTACTTATAAGAATGGAATTATTGTGGATCAAACACCTGGAAGTTCTACCTTTACAGAAAGTCCAGTAAAACCTGAAACAGGAGGAACCGTTGCTTACTTATTGCATATTTATTATGATTTTGATCAGTCTTATCTACGAGACGAAGCAGAGCCACAATTGCAGGAATTACAGGCGATGCTGGAAAATAATCCTGAGTTTATCGTCGAGATTGGCTCACATACTGATTCACGTGGTTCCAATTATTACAACCGGGCGCTGTCTCAGCGACGTGCCGATTCGGTGGTAAGATGGCTGGTTGCCAATGGTATCGACAGAGAACGCTTAGTAGCGGTAGGATACGGTGAAAGTATCAACGTAAATGATTGTAAAAATCAGATTCCTTGTTCTGAAAGGGAGCATCAGTTGAATCGACGAACAGAATTTAGAATTCTTGGTAATGTTGGAGATGAAGATGTCCGTCAAGTATCCCGACCCAAGGAAGATCCAAGAGTAGATGAATGTATTGGCTGTCCTTTCTAGGGCCGTGCAATCATCTAATTATTAGAAAACTTCATTATTATCTTAATATAATGAACCCCGGAGGAATCAGTTAGTCTGCATACCTTCGGGGTTTTTTATTTGGAGGATATAGTAGACTTTATTCCAAAATAATTTGTATGCTCCCAAATGATCATTTGAATTATTTATTCGATTTAACGAAAAAATCACTAACCTGTACCCAAAAGGGAGTTTTAGTGATTTTTTACTTTGGGAAATATCAGGAATCTTTTATCAAGAGGTAAGTTTAATCTGCCAATATAAAGAGCCATTCCGTCCGCTTTCGCGGTTTACTCTCTTGGCATATTGTCATATGCCACCCTTCGGGACCGTTCGTTCATCTTCGGGATCGTTTGGTTATTTTTCCATCCGTTGGGCTTTATTGTATAATCTAATCAGTTCATCTACTTCGTGTGGTTCAACTACTTGTAGAGGAATGTTGATGTTTAATTCAATGTCATCGTTGGTTATTGGATAACTTTCGTAACGGGGTAGTGGGGCTAGTGCCGAAGCGGACATAAAATCGGGAGAAAGTTTTTCGACCGGTTGTAATAATTTTTTCATTTTTTTATGATCAATGAAGGCATCGAATTCATCCTCTTCTTCCAGAATTAAAGCCAGGTAATCGGAGGTTCCTTTTTGCTGGGATTTTCTCTTTTTACGTAATTTTTTTGTGGTTTTATTTTTTTCTACTTCCTTTGCTGGTACAGATGCTGGTACTTCAAAGACAAAATCGGTTTTAGCAGTAATTACACTTGTATTTTCTTGTGAAGGAAGGACCGTTTGGGCGCTAGCAACCAACGGTTGATTTTGCTGAATTTGAAAAAGGTAGAATCCGGTCATTAATAGAAGTACAGCGGCGGCCACACGGCTGAGTCGTTGTAATTGAATACGTAATCCAAGATGTAATGGAAGATTTGGTCGGACCGATTCCCAAATCTTATCAGATGGAGTTACGCTAAATTCTTCAAAACGAGTTTTTAATTCCAGATCAAATTCATTATTGTCCATGTTTGACTCTATCCGGTCAAAGAAGGCTGGATCTGGGTTGAACTGGAAATCTGAAAACCGTTGGCTAAACGTTTCGTCAAATTCGTGGTTATTGTTATTGTCGTTGTTGTTGTTATTTTTCATGAGGTTATATACTTTCAAGTTGGTTATCTCTAAGACTGATAATTCTTTGCAAGGCAGTTCTGGCGCGTGATAGTTGCGATTTTGAAGTTCCTTCGGAGATTTCGAGCATCTCACTAATTTCCCGGTGAGATAATCCTTCGATCACATACAAATTAAAGATGGTTCGGTAGCCATCGGGTAGTTTCTGAATGCATTGGAGTAATTCCTGCGTAGCCATTTTGTCCAGAATATCATTAGTGGTAACGAGCTGTGGCGATTGGTCGTTTGGAAACAGTTCGTACCATTTTTTATTTTTTCGCAATGCCTCAATTGAGTTATTGACAAAGATGGTCCGCAACCATCCTTCAAAAGATCCTTTGTTGGCGTACTGGTGCAATTTATTGAATACCTTAATAAAACCTTCCTGCAGAAAATCTTCCGCCTGATGATAGTCCGGAGCGTACCGCAGACAAACCGCAAACATCGTAGCAGAATACTTATGAAAAAGTATTTTCTGGTAATCCGCTCTTCCTGAAATACACCCACTGATGAGTGCTTCCTCGGTAATGAGTGGTAAAGTGTAAGTTGGAGTGATCATAATAAAGTATTTCTGATACTAAGTAAAATATGGTCTCTCAGTTGGTTTTTGAGGATAAACTCAAATTATTTGGTTGCTTTCTGTTGTTTTAAAAATTTAATTAATTTTTCGATGGCGCGTCCCCGGTGACTGATTTTATTTTTTTCTTTTGCTTCCATTTCGGCAAAACTGATGGTATATCCATCGGGAATAAAAAGAGGATCGTAGCCAAAACCTTTTTCGCCTGTTTTTATCTTTGCTATTTTACCAGTTACAATCCCGGTAAACGTGTGTATTTCTCCCTTGAGAATTAAGGCGACTACGGTTCTGAATTGTGCGCTGCGGTCATTTTTATCGGTCAAATTTTTCAGCACTAAATCCATGTTATCCTGATCGCTGCGTTGTGGTCCTGCGTATCGCGCCGAATAAACGCCTGGTGCTCCATCGAGTGCTAAAACTTCCATTCCTGTATCTTCCGCAAAGCAATCTTCGCCGTAGCGATCGTAAATATGTTGGGCTTTTTGAATGGCATTGGCTTCCAAAGTAGGATGATCTTCCGGAATATCCTCCGTAAAACCGATATCTTTTAAGCTTTTGACCTTCATTAATCCCGTGAGCAGTTCGCCAACTTCTTTGGCTTTACCAGGGTTTCCCGTCGCAAATATCAGCGTGGGAAGTAATGTATTATCCTTTTTCATTCGTCTCCTTTTCGGGGTTGATAAACATGGATTGTAAACATCCCCACAGCGCCGCTTTTTTATTAGTATCCTGCTTAATTTCTGCTAAATTATTTACAAATAAAAAAGAACAATCTTCGGTGTTCAACGGTTGATATAGCTGACTACTTAAGTTTAAACCCAACTCTTCAGGATTCAATCCCAAGCTGATGAAATGCCGAGGATTCAAGGTTTTGGAAAAAATTTGAAAACTAAAATTCTGGTATTCACTTAATTCAATTAATGTTGTATCTTGTTGTAAATCATATTGGACGGCACCTAGGATTTTTGATAGAAAATCCTCGTCCAATGGCGTATTATCTGCTCGGTAGACGATCATTAATTGTTTTTGGTTGCTTCCCCGCAGATTAAATTCCGATTTTTTTTCGTCAGAAACGATATATAAATTCGTGGTAAAAAAACTAGGATTTAATATAAAATTTGACTTCATGTAAAATTAAAGAATATAATTTTGTTGAGATATATTTAATTTGGTGAAAACAAAATTTAAATTTGATTTCCAGGTTAAATATACATAAATTTGTACAGATTCCAAATCTTAATTAAAACCAATTATGACAAAAATTTCCATCCAGCCCGTAGCCTCATCTCGTATTTCGAGCGTTGATTTTGACAATATTCCTTTCGGTCGTACTTTTTCAGACCATATGTTTACCGCCGATTATAAAGATGGAGAATGGGGCAATTATCAGATCGCTCCTTTTGGGCCTTTTGAAGTACATCCAGCGTGTATGGCATTACATTATGGTCAGGCGATTTTTGAAGGAATGAAAGCATCGAAAAGTAAAGATGGTCAGCCGATGTTGTTTCGACCTGAGTTACATGCACAGCGACTCAATGCTTCGGCGCGTCGTTTGTCCATGCCGGAATTTCCGGAAACTGTTTTTGTGGATGCGGTAGAAAAATTGGTCGGTCTGGAGCACGAGTGGATTCCGCCGGCAGAGGGTAGTGCTTTGTATCTGAGACCGTTTATGTTTGGTAATGGTGAATTTATTGGAGTTGCTCCATCTGATACTTATAAATTTATCATCTTTACCGGTCCAGTTGGTCCATATTATTCCAAGCCGGTACGGTTGATTGCCGAAGATCAATACGTGCGAGCAGTTATCGGTGGGGTAGGAGAAGCTAAAGCGGCTGGAAACTATGCTGCGTCTTTATTGCCTGCTACGAAAGCCAAGGCCAGTGGTTACGATCAGGTGATGTGGATGGATGCCAAAGAGTTTAAATATATTCAGGAAGCCGGAACCATGAATTTATTTTTCGTAATAGACGGAAAATTAGTAACACCCGAAACGGATGGTGCCATACTAAAAGGAATTACGCGCCGGACACTCATTCAAATTGCTCAAGATAAAGGGATCGAAGTGATTGAGAAAAGATTACCCATTGACGAAGTAGTTGAAGCTTACCGAGCTGGAAAATTAGAAGAGTGTTTTGGTTCCGGAACTGCTGCGGTTGTTTCTCACGTTTGTGAAATTACTTATAAAGATTTAACGATGGTACTGCCTCCGATGGAGGAGCGTAAAATAGGAAAGATGCTAAAAACCACCATCGACGGATTACGTGCCGGAACTTTGGAAGATCCCAATGGTTGGGTCCGTCCGATTGAAAAACTGGAACGAGTGTCGGTGTAAAACATTCATTGAATATCGAATGTTTAATTTTCAGTATTGATTTAAATGCTGTCTATCGGGTAGTCGTAGCTATCTTTTTAGAGATTTTGCTCAAACTAAAAAAACGGATCGTATTTCCCGGGATACGATCCGTTTTTTATTCAACTAAGTTGTGATTTTTTCAAAAAGGAAAAATTCCTAAAATCCAATTCCTTTACTTGCTGTTTTCAGCTCTTCTTTTAAAGCACCCATACGGATGGCGGTAATGGCTGCTTCTACTCCTTTATTTCCATGCTTTCCACCGGAGCGATCTTTGGCTTGTTGCTCATCGTTGGGAGTAAGTACACCGTAGATCATAGGTTTACCGGAAGCGATACTTAAGGTGGTCAATCCGTGGGCGACGGCGGTATTGATATAATCGTTGTGGCTGGTCTCGCCTTTGATTACACAACCCAGGCAAATCACCGCATCCAGGCGGTGTCGCCCCGCGAGCATCTTGGCGCCAACGGGTAGTTCAAATGCACCTGGTACCTGAGTGGTGTAGATATTCTCTACTGCTGCACCGTGTTGAATCAAGGTATCGTAGCAACCTTCGTAGAGTGCGTGGGTTATGTCCTTGTTCCATTCTGAAACGACGATTCCAAATTTTAGATTTGTGATATCGGGAAGGGTTTTCTGGTCGTATTCCGATAAATTTTTTAAGGCACTGGCCATGATCATTAGATTTTAGGTGAAGAAGTTGTTTAAAAACTCCAAAAATGCTTGCGTCAGGATCTTTTTCTGCCACTCTTCCCCTTTTTTGCTTCCCGTCCCTTCGGGTTCGCTAATTTGCATTAGCTAATGTAGCGCGGCTACGCACCTGCCGGCCGGCAGGCGGGCTCTAAAAAGAGGGTCGATTGACATAAAAATCTTCCTGCCTCAGCTGCTTTTCGAATTCTTAAACAACTTCGAAGAATTACTTAATTTCCTGTTGGATACTTGCACTACTTGTTAGTTTCAAGGACTCAACATTTAAAAAGGGCCAGGTGGATTAATCCGCCTCGCCCCTTTATTATTTTTTTATTACTGACTATTTTACATAGCCGTAGCACTCGCTCGCATAAGATATTTTTCGGCATCTTGAGCAAAACGGGAGTTAGGATATTTATCTTTAATTTTTGTAAAAGCATCTTTGGCAGCGGCGTTATTGTTGTTTTTCATTTCCAACAATCCTTGCTTAAGCAGATAATAAGGCGTTACCCCTTCATTGTCTCCTGCGTTAGCTGCTTTTTTATAATAGCTTAATGCCTGATCCATATCATTTTTTTCGGCGAAGGCATCTCCCAATAAACCATTTTTGAGGATGGGGCCGATTTCGCCGGCTCCGTCGTAATCTTTGAGGTGATCAATAGCTGCGTCAAATTCACCCAGCTGCAGGTAAGAAATACCGGCGTATAATTCTGAGGTATTGCCTGAGGAGGTACCACTATAGTTGCTAGCTAAATCAGCAAAACCTTCGTAGCCTCCGCCCGGATTGGTTAATGCCAAAGCAAAAGAATCCTGCGCAAATTGAAATTGGGCTTGAGTCATTTGCTCAACTGCCTGTTTTTCTTTTGGTGCTACGTAAAATTGCTTATAAAGCATGTATAAGCCGATTAAAACTACAGCTGCTACTAATACACCAAAAATAGTATTTTGATTATCTTCCAGAAAACCTTCGGATTGTTTTTCCTGTGTTTCTACCACGTCTACCAGGTTTTCTTCTTCCTGCTTGTTTTTTCTGGTTCGGTTTCTTCTAGTTGCCATAAATAAGGTACTTGATTTATTTTTAATACATAATAACCAACTAGTTAAGCTGGTAAGGGATGAATGGTAATTTGGGCGCAAAAATAAGCAATCTTTCGAGAAAATGTTGAAAAAATATACTTATCAATTACTTCCTATTGGTTCCAATGTTCGGGTTATTTCTTTTTTTATAAAAAAAAGTGGATATACTGCCTTTAATTGTACGGCAATATATCCACTTAGTTAGCTAAAATAAGGAGGAAAAAAAGATTTACTCCAAATAAGGGTAATCTTTCTGGACGTAATTGTCCTCATAAATGCCCGCTCCATCCGGATATTCCGAATTTTCGGCAAATTCAACTGCTTCCTCTACTAATTTTTTAATTTTATCCTTAATGGCTTTGATCTCTGCTTCGGTTGCCATTTTTCCGTCCAAAATCTTCTTTTCAGTAACTTTAATTGGATCTTTATCCTTGTAATCGTTCAATTCGTCCTTGGTACGGTATTTAGCTGGATCAGAGACGGAGTGACCTTTGTAGCGGTAAGTTTTGATTTCGAGGAAGTAAGGCCCTTTTCCACTGCGAATATGTTTGGCTGCTTTTTGAATAGCTTCGTAAACGGTTTCTGGCTGCATCCCATCCACCGCTTCATTTGGCATTCCGTAGCCGTCTCCCATACGGTGTAAATCTACTATATTACTGGTTCTTTCGACGGAAGTTCCCATGGCATACCCGTTATTTTCACAAATAAAAAGTACCGGTAATTTCCAGGTCATGGCCATGTTGAAGGCTTCGTGTAAAGCTCCCTGACGGGCAGCACCATCTCCAAACATGGTAACAGAAAGGTTTTTGGTACCCCGGTATTTTTCCGCAAAACCGATTCCGGCGCCAATTGGGATTTGTGCACCAACGATGCCGTTTCCACCAAAATAGTTGTTCTCTTTTGAAAAGAAGTGCATTGAGCCACCTTTTCCACCGACGATCCCGGTTTTTTTTCCAAATAGTTCAGCCATTGCTTCCTTTGGAGTAACTCCACGACCCAACGCCGTTCCGTGTTGACGGTAAGCCGTTACGATACAATCGTCTTTGGTAAGCGCCGTTTCCATCCCCGCGGCAATAGCTTCCTGGCCAATGTAAACGTGGCAGAAACCTCGGATTTTCTGTTGTCCATACATCATCAATGCTTTTTCTTCAAAACGACGAATTAAAAGCATCTGCTCGTACCATTTGAGGTATAATTCCTTGGAATACTTCGGTTTAGAAGCTTTGGTCTTGTTCTTATCTGCTACTTTGCCCATATTTGGTATTTGAATTGAAATTTTTTAA
>CALLLR010000119.1 GCA_938008185.1 uncultured Saprospiraceae bacterium | reverse complement strand
CTGGTAATTTTAAATCTGCTCTGCGTTAGAAAATTCCTCATTATGCTACGGCATAACTCCGGATTTTCTGCCTTGATCAGCTGTAAAATTACTGCCTCCATAAACTCACTAACTTATTGCCCAAGGCACTAGTGCCTCGGGCATAAAACTAAAAAGCGCGTAAGTAAAATCTAAAGATTTCACTTACGCGCTTCCACCCTTTATGGAACACTCCCAATGACCCTGACTTTTTACCAATTAAGGTCAATATTTCAACTTTTCAACCTTAATAAGGACGTCTTGCTTTCTTTTCCTTAATCAACTGTCTTTTTGCGCGGTGAAAAGCATCGTTGAAAGCCTTCATTCGGTCCTCATCATTATCATGAATAACGATATCATTGCCAGGAATGTGCAAACGGATTTTACAAGCAATATCATTGTTACTTGTTCCATCTCCTTTTGTGATATAAATTTCAGATTGGGTAATCCGATGTTCTAACTCTGATAACTCACTCATCGTCTTGTTGATGTGTTCTTTTTGTAAATCGGATAGCGAAAGCTGGGATTCAATTAATATCTTCATAATATATTTTAATTTTTTTAAGAAATTCTTCTATTCTAAACAAAAGGATAAAACTACGGTATTGTTCAGCCTTATTCTAAAAATCACGAAATTCTTAAAGAACTTCCGTATAATTCTACCCAATTGATCACAATTCGGGGATTTTGCTCAACTTCTGCTTATCTTTGTGCAAAAAAAAGATGACGTACGAAATTCTAAAAATATCGGATAATGAGGGAATTTTCACGGTGACCATTACTCGGGAAAAAGCCCTGAATGCGCTAAATCGGCAGACCTTCGACGAGCTGGAACATTTTTTTAATAATGCCATAATGGATTATCCGCAAATGACGGGTATTATTTTGACCGGAGCAGGTCCAAAATCTTTCGCTGCCGGAGCCGATATCTCCGAATTTTTAACGCTGGGAAAAGAGGGGGCCGCCCAAATGTCCCGACGGGGTCAAATGATTTTTGATAAAATAGAATATTTCCCCAAGCCCGTGATTGCTGCCGTCAATGGCTTTGCGCTCGGTGGGGGGTGCGAACTGGCCATGGCTTGCCACTTGCGGATCGCCAGTGAAAATGCCCGTTTTGGCCAACCGGAAGTCAACCTTGGCATTTTGCCCGGCTACGGAGGTACCCAACGCCTGGTTCAGTTGGTTGGCAAAGGAAAAGCAATGGAATTATTGCTGACCGCTGACATGATCAAAGCGCCCGAAGCCCTCACTTTAGGCTTGGTGAACCACGTGGTTCCCGCCGCAGAACTCCTCGCCAAGGCCACCGAAATTTTGAAAAAAACGGCGACAAAAGGTCCCCTGGCCATCGCTCGCTGTATTCAGTGTGTCAACGCCAATTTTGACGAAACGGTCAACGGTTACGATGAAGAAGTAAAAGCTTTTGGGGAAATTTCCAATACCGAAGATTTTGTCGAAGGCGCGACGGCCTTTTTGGAAAAGCGCGCACCGAAGTTTACGGGGAAGTAGTTCTAATAAAAAACCTTTTCATAATTAAAGATGTTGAAAAATAGATCTTAAAAGTATTACTTGAAAGGATACAATATTGACCGTTCAAACAATTCAACAAGCGAAGCGCCTCAACATTTCAACACCTCAACAATTCAACAGAAAAATGATAAAACTCACCGTCATAGATCGCGAAGATCAACCCCACGAACTGGAAGCGCCCACGGACATGAATATGAATTTGATGGAAGTCTGCAAAGCCTACGAACTTCCCGTGGAGGGCACCTGTGGCGGAATGGCGCTATGCTCTACCTGCCATGTGTACGTGCAGTCCGATCACAACTTGCCGGAACTTTCTGATGCCGAAGAAGATATGCTGGACCAGGCATTTTTTGTCGATGATAATAGTCGCCTGGGCTGTCAGTTGCGGATCACGGAGGAGCTGGAAGGGTTGGTGGTAAGGCTGGCGCCGACGGCGGATTAGTAATTGTCAATCCAGTTGGAAATTTTCCGTTGAACGATGACTGGGCGTACGCGTTGTCCGTTAAGCATTGGTTAGAAACGGGCCAATTTAAAATAATCGACTGGCCCGCGATACCGTTGTGGATGTTGACGACCAAAAAAAATGACCGTCGTATTTACGTAATTGGGTTTATAATTTGTTTGCCAATTTTAGGATGGAGAGGAATTATTTATCCGGAATTTAGAATTGGTTTGGCGGAGAAAGACGCCATCCGTAAACAATTAAAACACGAATCATCCCGAATTTTACTATTAAAATTTAAAGTGGTGATTTACCCTTGAAATCAGGTTTTTTAGTTGGTTAGCCAGTTGACTTTTAGCTAGTTAGCCCTCTTTTTACGTAAAAAGAGGGCTAACTGGCCAACCAGCCAACAAGCCAACTGGCTGGTCACTTACAGGTTTTCTTATTGTTCTGACGTTTTTACAAATCGGGAGTGCACTCGCTTACCAACTTTGATAAAATAAATTCGGGCAGGCAGTTCACTTACATCTAATTGAAAGGTATTGATTCCTTCTTTTAGTGCTAGTTTTTGTGTGAAAATTTCTCGACCGGTAATATCGACTAGTTTAACCAATTCATCTGCTGCTCGTTTTGTCTCTACTTTAATATTGAGGACATCATCTCCAACTGGATTGGGAAAAGCAATGATTTGTTTAACAATATCACAATCGGAATTTACCTGAATAATTTTAGAATATTCGTAAGTAAGATCATAATCAATCATTTTTAAACGGTAGTAATTATCGATGCCAGCTTTATTATCATTGAAAAAATAATGGCCTCCCGTAATACTGCCAGACCCTTTGACAGATTCCGCTAGTTCGAAGGTACGACCGTCATTACTTCTTTCCAGTTCATAATGGCTAAAATCTTCTTCACTACTGGAAGACCAGGATACGTGAATATTACAACCATCTGCTGTGCCGTTAAATCGAGTCAATTCTACCGGAAGTAGGGTAGTACAGGGTTGAACAGTTGAAGCAGCTTCTCCGTAAAAATTAGTACAACCCACCACTCGTGCACACCGACTATAACAGGTTGCAACGTCAACTTCGGCAAGTAAAAGCGTTAGATCATCGGCATCACCATCGGTGACGAATGACCAGCTGGTTGATCCAATAACGGGAGAGACGCCACTGTTAAAACCGCCAGCTGCCACAAAGTCATCGTACAGTTCTCCTACGTTTAAGGGGAGTAATTCGGGCATGGCTAATTCACAGTTACCATTATTTGCGGAGGATGCAATCCAGATATATTGAATAGGTTGACCCAAGTATTCCGCACCTTCAACATTTTGTAGGGTACAACCGTTGGCCCAAATGATGCCCGCATCAAAGGGCTCACTTGGACAGGGAGGAGTTTGGGCGGAAAGTTGGTTCAAAAATGCCCCCAGAAAAAATTGGAGTAGAAGAATCGAAGTGAATAGAATTTTGTTCATAGTTAATTTGTTTTGAAAAAAAATAAGAGGTTGATATACGTAGAAATATCCCACATGATTAGAAATTCTAATTATGCGTTATAGATTGATTTACAAAAAATTATGAATAGGTAATTGTGAAGTGAATGGTATTAAATACCAGGCACTAGATTTTGAGGGGAGAATATTAAAAGAATAATCAGGTTAAATATACAAATATTTTTAAAAATTAAATGTATTATGACGAATTGTATATTAACCCAAGGGAGGGAAATTCTATACTCATAGTCCTTTTGAGTAGGAAATCCATAACAATTGAATGGGAACTTCTATTTATAAACCGCCAAATAATCTTTTGCTGTAGTCTTCTTTTTAATGTATTTCTATAGTTTTTGTTTTTGTGCTTACTTCTTTTCCCTTGATGACAAAATCAACCTCTCTGTCTTTTTCTGTAAAAGAATTTGAGGATTCCATTTCAAACAAGACCGAAAATTCGGTCATAAATTTTTCCTGATTATCAATTAATAATTCCGCGTCAATTTTTTTAAAGGCCAATTGTACTTGTTGTTCAAATCCAATATAGGGTAAATAGTTTTCATTAAAGTTTTTGATTTGACTTCTTAATCCATGCTTCTTTAAAATTATTTCAGATTGATTATTACCTTCATTTATCAGCAGAAAATTTAGTCTTCCCTCTATTTTATTCTCTCTTGCTATTGGCATATATTTTATTGTTTCCTGTATTCTTCGCAGCTATTTATTCAAAAACGCCACCTTACACCCTGCAATTGCCTTCACCGCAGCCGCCTCCGCCAAACTCACCCCCAACACCAACGCCTTAAATCTTAACATCGTCTCCTCTGTTTCCGACTGTCGAATGCCCATTTCAATCTCTCCATGTTCCGTAAATTCCTGTCGATAAATCGTCGGATCAATCTTTTTTACCGCATTCATAATTTCGCTCATCAGCGAATAATCGAAAGTTAGCAATATCCGGTCTTCCACAATTTTTTCAATCCGGACCGCTTCGTCGAGCGCCAGGCGTGTGCTCTCCCGGTAAGCGTTAATCAAACCAGAAGTTCCAAGTTTAGTGCCTCCCCAATATCGCACGACAATCACCATCACATTGGTTAGTTCTGCACTATCAATCTGCCCCAGAATAGGCCGTCCGGCCGTACCACTCGGCTCACCGTCGTCATTAGAACGAAAGTTATTATCATCCAGCCCCAGCCGGTAAGCGTAGCAATGATGCCCCGCTTTTTTATGTTCCTTTTTGACTTCCGTCAAAAAATCCTGTGCCTCTGTCTCTGTAGCTACCGACCGGGCGTAAGCATAAAATTTACTCCCTCGGTCTTTAAACAATCCCGAGGCATCCGCTTCAATGGTATGAAAAAAATCTTGCATAAGACAAAGGTAAGGGAATTGGAATTAGAATGGGAATTAGAATGGGAGTGATCTTTCTCAATTAAATATTGTTTTTATAATTAATTGTTAATCAGTCTCTTTTTACGAAATGCGAACGCAGAAAAAAACACAGATTATTGAACGGTCCCAACCAATCTGTACATCCGAGAAAGAAGAGCACCAATCCACCAATCCACTAATCCACCAGCTTAACACCTCATTAACAACCATTTACCCCTCATTAACAGCAATAGCAACTTAATACCTCTACATTTGTTAGTGTTTTGTATTTTTGTGTTGACGGACCGTATGTATATTACGGCAGTCTTATTTTGAGCCTAAAAATTGTTTTATGTCAAATATCAGTATTACCCTTCCTCAATTAGTTATTGGGGTCGCCATTGCCGCTTTAATATTGCTGTTAGCTTTTGGATTCGGTTATCGTAAACCAAAGAGTTGGATTATGTCCTACGCGCAGCATTTTTGCGGCGTATTATTTATTTTTTCTGGCTACGTAAAAGCGGTCGATCCCCTGGGAACCGCCTATAAAATGGAGCAGTATTTTGCCGAATTTACGTATACCTTTCAGGAAACCTGGATGTCTTTTATCGCGCCGATTTTTCCCTTTTTATCCAATTACGTCGTGGCATTTTCCGTCATTATGATTTTGTTGGAAATTATTCTTGGTTTAATGCTGATTATGGGGAATCGTCCTAAACTGACCGCTTGGCTGTTTCTGACCATCGTGGTGTTCTTTACTTTTCTGACCGGATTTACCTTTTTGACGGGCTACGTACCGCAGGATGTAAATTTCTTCTCGTTTGGACAATGGGGCCCCTACGTAGAAACGAATATGAAAGTGACCGACTGTGGCTGTTTTGGTGATTTTTTAAAGTTAAAACCCAAAGTATCTTTTCAAAAAGACTTGTTTTTGTTGATTCCCGCAATATATTTTGTGATTCGCAGCAAGCGCATGCATTCTTTGTTTTCCAGTAAAGTTCAGAATGGTATTTTGGGTGTTTCCTTAGTCGTTTTGCTGATCTACTGTTTTTCAAATTTTATGTGGAATATTCCTGGAACTGATTTCCGTCCATTTAAGAAAGGAGCGGACGTTAGAACCCAGCGGGCACTCGAAGAAGAAGCCGCCGCCAGTGTGAAGATTACCCATTATTTAATGAAAAATAAAGAAACGGGCGAAGAGATAAAACTACCGTTTGCTGACTATATGGCTAATTTTAAAGATTATCCAAAAACTAAATTTGAGATTTTGGATCAGATCAAAACCAAACCCACCCTGGAACCATCTAAAATCAGTGATTTTGATTTTACGGATGCCGACGGGAATGATATGGCGGAGTCCGTGTTGGCCGAACCCGGTTATTCCATCATGGTGGTTTCTTATAAATTAAAAACGGATAAAAATTCTTTCCTGAATGCTTACCGCAACAAAATTTCACCGATGGCTAAAAAGGCCGAAGCCAATGGCGTAAAAGTTTTTGGATTAGTCGGTGGCGCCGGACAGGAAACCATCGAGGCTTTCCGGCACGAAGTGCAAGCTGGTTTTCCAATTTATGAAGCCGATGATATTCTACTGAAAACCATCGTACGTTCTAATCCCGGAGTCGTACTCTGGAAGGACGGAAAAATTATTAATAAATGGCACATCAATAAATTACCGCCTTACGAAGAATTGGGAATTGCACGGTAGAGTAGTTTTTTGAATAACTTTTTCCCGGAAATGGAAGCGTGATTAAATTTGACGCTTCCATTTTTTTATTTTTCAAAGCTGCTTCAATGTGCTTTGACCATTACTTAATAAAAGTTGGACTAAATTCGTAGGAATTTAAAAAAAATGACTTTCTTTGTCCGGTAAAATTAAATGTACAGAAATACTGTACAACTCCTAAACTGCTGTTTGAAACGTCATAAATGCTAAGCAGAAGAAATATCCGCATAAAAGTAATGCAGATGCTGTACTCGATGAGTCGAGACGAACAGCTATCCTATCCCGAAGCCCTTCGCCGTTACCACGGCAATATTCAGTCGGCCTTCGATATGTATATTTATAATCTCTACCTCCTGGTTGGAATTACCAAATACGCAGAAAAAGACCGCGATCGCCGGTTGGCCAAACATTTACCCACCGAAGAAGACAAGATTTTTACCGACCGCCTTTACCGCAATTCGTTGATTCGTACCCTTACTACCAATAAACAATTGCAACAGGAAATTATTCGGTTACAACTGGACGAACAAACCGACCAGGATAACGTTCGTAAAATTTATATAGATTTTGCAAAAACCGATGATTATAAAAATTATCTGGCCGTCGAAGATATCGACGAAAGTCACCGTCAGCTTTTGCTAAAGCTGTTTAAGTTTTGTACAAATAGTGAAGTTTTTAACGAAATTATTGAAGACTACTCCGCTAACTGGCCGGACGATAAATCGCTTGTTGCAGGGACTATTAAAAAGACCATTAAGGCATTGCCCAGGGGACAGGACTTTTTGGATAAATACCGGCCGGGAGATGATACGGTCGTGGACTTTGGCGAAAAAATGCTTCACCTCGTTCACCATGAAGACGCTGAATTATTGGCGATCATCGAACCGATTCTTAAAAACTGGGATGCTGATCGGGTGGCAATTATGGATATGATTTTAATTAAAATGGCGCTTATCGAATTGATGACTTTTTCTTCCATTCCCACCAAAGTAACACTTAATGAATTTGTCGAAATAGCCAAATCCTACAGCACGGATAAGAGCAAGGATTTTATCAATGGGATACTGGATCGACTCATGAAAAAACTGGAAAAAGAAGGTAAAATAAATAAAGAAGGAAGGGGCCTAAAAGATTAATACACAGTTCCATTAGGTAATTTCAAAATGGCCTTAACGACTTCTAGAAAACAAGGAATCAAATCACCTAAATAAGTTTATTATGAAAAAAATCAAATCATTACTCACTTTTTTATTGATCTGTCTGGCCACGATTGGTAGTCTGACCGCCCAAAATCAGAACGGTCGTTTTGGTGTTACAGCGAAAGCAAATGCGCTGGACAATCTGACACCACTGGATGGTTTTAATCTTTTTGATAAAGACAATTTTAGCGAAAATACCGCAGGTATTGAATTCGGATTTTTCAAAAATCTAAATAAATTTATCAATGTCGGAGTTCCACTACGTCTTGCAACTGCTGACGTACGGGAAACGGGAATTGCTAATGAATTCGATAGTCGGATGAACTTATCGGCGGATCTGGTAGGACAGATCGGTTACTTTGGAGCAGATTATTTCTTTACTCCTTATCTAATGGCGGGAGTCGGATATCAATTAGAAACGTTTACGGGCGTTAATAACCACTCCGCTGCTTTTCCCGTTGGCGTAGGATTAAATTTCCGGGTATCTCCCGGTATTTATATACAAGCACAGTCCGAATATCGATTTACCACCCTTGAAAATCGGGAACAAATCGTCTACGGAGCAGGCTTCATGTTTGCCCTGAATGGTACGCCAGCGGAACCTGAACCTCTGGATGCAGACGGCGACGGACTGACGGACGCAGAAGATGAATGTCCACTGTTGGCCGGGCCAATGTCACTGAAAGGATGTCCCGACGCCGACGGAGATATGGTAGCCGATAAAAACGATGATTGTCCCGCAGAAGCCGGTTTGGCTAAATTTGGTGGTTGTCCGGATACGGATGATGATGGTGTGATGGACAAGGAAGATGAATGCCCAACCGAACCAGGAACGATCGAGCTAAAAGGTTGTCCCGTACGGGATGCGGATGGCGATGGCGTCCCCGACGCAGAAGATCAGTGCCCTGCCGAAGCCGGTACTCGTGCCAATAACGGTTGCCCCGTTAGAGATGCGGATGGCGATGGCGTAGCAGATAAAGAGGACCGTTGCCCCAACGAAGCAGGCCCTGCCAGTAACGGTGGATGTCCGGTACCCGTAATCGTGGATAGTGATGGCGATGGGGTTCCTGATGGTGAAGACCGCTGCCCAACGACTGCCGGAACGATGACCAATAATGGTTGTCCGGAAATCACCGTTGAAGATAAAGAGATATTAAACCTTGCTGTTTCAAATGTCGAATTTGAAACCGCTCGCGCTACTCTAAAATCTTCTTCCTTTGCTACGCTGGATCAGATTGTCACTTTAATGAACAAATATCCCAACTATAATTTATCCGTCAACGGACATACCGACAGCATTGGTTCCTCGACCACCAATCAGGTACTTTCCGAACGACGGGCAAAGTCCTGTTATGATTATCTGGTCAAAAAAGGAATCGCTGCCAGTCGAATGAATTACGTTGGATACGGAGAAACACAACCCATCGCGGACAACCGTTTTAAAGACGGACGTGAGCAAAACCGTCGGGTAGAGTTTAATTTGTACTTGAAGTAGAGATTGAGTCGTTGAGTCGTTGAATTGGTTTGAAAAACATTCAGCGACTCAACTTCTTTTTATTATTATGATCGGTTGGTTAGTTAATCGGTGGATCAGTTAATTTTAGAGTGGGCTCATCAGTTGATTACTTGGGGGGTGTTCAATTAAGTGTGTCTAAGCAATTAGGTTATTATACATAATTAAATATTGCTATTTATAATAAATTGTTAATCAGTTAATTGGTTTATCTTGCCTGTCCGGCAGGCAGGTAGTCTCTTTTTACGCAATGTTAATATAACAAAAAACACAGATTATTGAATAGTCCCATAGTGGGACTGTTCAGTAAAGTGTGTCAATTTTTTATTTATTGATCCATTTACTGAACCGTTCTCCAAATTTTTCTTCTAGCTCCTGTTGGATACTTTTCCAAGCAAAAGCTTTGCGCTTCCATGATTTCTCATTTTGCATCA
>CALLLR010000118.1 GCA_938008185.1 uncultured Saprospiraceae bacterium | reverse complement strand
GGGCCGGTCAAAAGTAAAAGTCGGGTTTTCTAACTCGCTGGTCAGCGGCTGATCCGGATAGTCGATGTGCCATTCGAAGTCAGTAATGGGCTCGGACGATTCGCTAAGGTGCTGGATGGTCAGGGTGTTTTCGTTACAGAGCTGGTAGACGGCGCGGTTTTGGGCGTCGGTGGTTTCGGCTTCGAGGTTGGCGGTAAGAAGTGGGGTGCAGGGGACGACGTTGATGGCGATATCCTGCCGGACGGCACCGAGGAATGCTCCGTTGCGGTACTCTTCTACGCAGATACCGACAGCGAATACTCCGACAAACTGGGGCGTTCCGGTGAGTTGTCCGGTGGATGGATTAATTTCCAGGCCGCCCTGACCGAGCGGGTAATTGGTGGCGTAGGTGGGGAGAAGGTATTGGACGGTGGGCCAGGGGGGATTGAGTGAAAATCCTTCCCTGCTATCATCACCTAGAGGAACACAAAATTTATAAATGATTTGGTCTCCGTCTTGTTCAGAAACATCATAAGGAAACTCAATAGATTCATTAACACAAAAACTCAGAAATTTGGAATCTTCAAAGATGGGACTGTTATTGTCCACCTCATAAACAAGGTCAGTTATCTCTACATGACTTATAATACCAAATGAATCTGGTGCGATGATGTTATCAATGATCGGATCACGACAACATTCTAAAGAAGAGATATCAAAAGGTAGTAAAGCTTCTCTGATTGAAATGGTATCAGAATAAAAAATCTTATTATAGCATATCTCAGGAGGCCTATTACTACAATTGATAAAATTGTAATCAAAATTCTCCATACTATCCATTGGTAATAATCGTGTTTCTCTTCCCATAAAATTTACCGGATTGATTTTTATTGGTAAATCAGGGATAAACGAGATTGAACATTTTAGATAGGTGGTGACAGAAATTCTGTATAGTTTAGAATTCGGCCACGCTCCTTCTCCAACTAATTTGTAATACATTTCACTACCAATTTGGTGGCCACCAAAAACTAATGGGCATCCCGATAAAATCAGGATGCCCGTAAAAAGTATAATTTTAATTGTATTCATCTCCACAGAAAGATACACTTAATTATTCACTCGGGTAATTAATTGGGTGTATTTTTTCTGCTGCTGATCAATAATAGTAAGCGCATAAATCCCGCTTACTAAATTTACGGAGGGCTGTAGACTAATCATATTTATCCCTTTGGTTAACTCTTGACGCTCACTCAAGACAGTCCTACCATAAATATCCATCAAGACGATCTGTACATTTTGAGAATTATTATTTTCTATTTGAATATTGATATCCGTTATAAATGGATTGGGGAAAATTTTCGCTAGAAGTAGAGATGATGAGTTGGTTTGAATCGAAGCCCCCCGGTCGAGACCAATCTCTACCGATGGAATCTCTTCCAGGTTTTCTGTACCTGAGTTATTACCCGTCTGTCCTCCATCACCCGTATATAGACAAGCCAATTCTTTACTATTTCTGGCTTTCCCTTGACAAAATTGAATAAAGCGACAAAAGGTAGTTACGGGGCATCCTGGCCTTTGTATGTCAAAGCAATACTCTCCCGCACAATTTGAACTATTAAAATCAGAACAATTGACCATGTAAGAGCTGATTAGGTTTGATTCTGTTAATTCTATCGGGGAATTATTTTGTATACAACCCTCACCCGGTTGCTGACTTACACTTATCGTCACCGGATACACGCTACTTCCACTAGCGTCGAAATTAAAACTACCTCCTTCGCAGGTATTGGTAGAGGTATTGAAGAAAATGAAATCGGTGGTTATGAGGACTTCATTGGCGAGGATTTCTTCGCAGGGGATATTTTGTTCGCAGCCATCTGGAGCAGAACCTACATCAAAACAAGCAACCGTTCTACAATCCTCGCAATCTTTTGAGATGGCTGTAACACAGTAATTACCTGCTTTTAGGTAATCTGCCACGAGGCCTATACCACCGCTGGTCCAGGCGATATTATATTCGGTGCATTCATTTAATTCAACACTGACTTCTAGTGATCCATCGGAGAATTCTCTGCATTCGTCGGTACTGGAGACTAGGGAGATGTTGAGTTCGTTAAGACAGTTTTGACCTGGGACTATGAAACAATCTTCATATTCACACCCATTTGTTCTGGTAAAAACAGCACAATATTCTTCCGTTGAATTAAGGTTAGGACAATTTCTTGTGTTAGATATCTCATTAAACTGACTTTCACACAGCACCTCGCCAGTTAATGATCTAATTAATTTAAAAGTAACACTTTCATTAGGAATTGGATTGGTTAATTGAAAAAAAACATTTCTAAATGAGGCATCGTTTCCTGCAGTGTAGGTACGAGAATAATCAGGAATGTATTCAATAACCGGTATGGACTGAGTAAAAGTAAAGTCACAAGATTCGCTTAAGCCTACTTCTATATCATAGTTTCCACCGCATAGTCCTTCAATCGTTCCACTGTAATCCTCGATTTCAAAAATAAAACTATTTCCCGTATTCAACTCTGTGTACTGAATATCGAAAGGTGGCTCACTGTTAGTCTGAAATTCATCTACTTCAATAAATATAATACCATCACAAATTTCTTCACAGAGTACTCCGTTTGAAGAAAAAATCACCTCATTTTGAGAGAATATATTAATTCCAAAGAAGAAAGTAAGGATAAATAAAGAATATATTTTTTTCATTATTTTTTATTTTAACTTGATTAGTTTTTAATTAATTGAATAGGCTGAAATGCTCTTTTTTATTTTTTTAACTAATAGGTCTTTATCTGACTTTTCATTCAAAAATAAAGTGAAATCATCATGGGGCATTATCTTAAAAAACTCTAATGCAGTAGGAAAATCTTTCTTAGCCAAATCCAGGAGTTTATCAAATACTAAAAGTTGGTTTTGTTTATCTTGAAAAAAGATATCTCTAATTCGTATTCTAAACAATTCTTTATTTTTAGAAGACACCTTGTTATCCGCAAGCCATTTATCAATAAGAAAAGAAGATAGCTCTTCACTATAATTAGCAGTAGCATATTTAAAGAAGTTTACATGTCGATAAACCTTACGCCAAGAATCGTACTCCCTATAAATAAATGATTCTATTTTTGAATTTTCATTATTTATTATTTTATCAAATTCATGAAAAGCTACTACAGCACTATCACTAGGATGATTAAATTCATCTGTTCTATAATCTGTGCTAAGAATATAGTCTACTACAAGTGGGTAAAGTTTTTCCCTGAAAGCATCGAAATAAGTAAACTTCAAAGACCCTCTTAGTGGAAAACCAGGATTAAGGCTTCTATACTTATCAGAAACATCCAAGTATTCTCTGTCCATAATTTCCTTACCAGATTTATAATCTTTTACGATTTTGTAAGGAACAATACTTTCTTTTATATAAAATGATATCTTCAAACTATCTGAGGGAAAATGCTCTTCTAGATAAATTTTCTTTAGTAATTGTTCAAAACTTGTCAATATAAGATGTTGCCCCTTAATTTCATCACATGCATACCAATTGTTTGTATACGCATCTCCCCACTCTTTCATGAAATTATCTAAATGTTGTTCATAGATACGCTTAAGTTCATCCTCTAATTTTGGGTCATTAGCGTACATTAACTTTTCTAGACTATTAATTACAATTTCGTAATTAGGCTGAAAAAATCTTATATACTTTGTCGTATCTATTTTCTGATTAATACATCCTTTTTTATTTTTAAGATATTTCACCAAAAGTATCTTCTCACTTCTCTCTGTAAATAACTCTTTCTTTAGAATTGAAATATGCTGATCAGTTTCAAACTGAGCATAACTATTTACATTAAATAAAAACAGAAATATAAAAAGCAAGAATATCGTTCTATATTTTAAATACATATTATTTCCAATTTTTTCCTTGATTTACATTGGTTGGATCAAAAGACCAATCAGAATTATTTACTGAATTTTCATTAAAGTTTCTCTCTTCATTTCGACAACGCATTTCCTCATACAATGTACCTTTAGATACTATTCCAAGGCAGTAATCTGCAGGACTATATCCTGAATTATAAGCATCCCCATTTTGTCCTGGTCCTCCAACTACAAATCCAAACATCATCCCGTCTACACTAGAAGTCTCCCATAAATCCTTATATCCATCACCGTCCATATCCCATCTATTGAAATAACCTGCTTCAACTTCTGGATTACTAGGATCTATAAAGTTCCAAACTTCAGAAGTGATCACTGCATGTTCTCTCTCATGCACCAGTGTTGTTATAAAAGAATGGATGCCATGATAATTCCCACCATTATTCCCAATGGGACAAAGCATTCTATTTTTCGAAAAGCCACACCCTTCTCCTAAATTAATCCTAGGAGCATCATCATAACCTAGTACAACAGTCTGTTGACCACCTACTACGTCATCAAAACAATCATTAGGATCGTTAACACCATCAAACCTTACTTCGTCTATATCCATACTCCCTACATTAAAAAAATTTACTCCAAAAGTAGAAAATCCATTGGGATTATAAGGAAGAGAAGCATCATAAAATAATTCTAAATTTACATTCGGAATAGGGCCAGCTTCAAAAGAACACGTTTCTTGATCATATAATGGAAGACCAGGTATAGAAAGAAGACCTTGAACATTTGGAATTTGTTCCCAATAAAAAAACCAATTTGGAATAGCAGGATCATGTGGATTCATTCCATCTTTATCAAAAAAAACATTAACAATTTCTCCTCCAACTTCTTGGCCATCTGTAACCCACACTCTACCCCTTGCAGGGCCAAGTTCATCATTTGTTAAAGGAAGATCGTTTGCAGAAATAAAAGCTTCACCAACATTTGAAAACAGATTATTAAATATCTCAACTGGAGGATCTTCATTTCCATCTGTTACAGAAACTAATTGCCATGGATCTAATGGCTCTCCATTTCCGTTGTCTACTCCAATTTTCCACTCCCACTGAACAACATCGTTTGATTTTGCCTTATATTGTATTCTTCGACCAATAACAATCTTAGGAGTACCTCTGTAAAAAGCAGAACTTAAATCCAATGTATTACCTGGTTCATCTGATTTGATCCTAAAATATTTATATTTGAAAGCAAAACATTCTTCCCCATCTAAAAGTATAGGATTCCCTTCGATTTGTGCATATATCTCTAATGGGGCTAATCCGGATACTAATAAAAAAAACAGATTATATAAAATAAATTTTATTTTCATTTTTCATGAATTTAGTTGAAAGATCAGATTACACCACAAAACTACCTAACATTCCTCCCTCATTTTGGGACAAACTGGGATATTCCGGGACTTCTTGGGACATTTCCAAAAAATCAGGACGCAATCCGCGGATCTTCTTCTTTTATGAAATCATTATGAACTGAATTTTTAAAACTTCGCGGCTTTCCCAATACCGCATATATCTTTTCCTGACCTGATACTGTTATCAACCCTCTATCCAACTCAATACCCACAGCGACCAACTTCCGGTAAAGTGTTTCCCGAACAATCCCATATTCCTGAGCAATCTCCTGACGTGTTTTTAGTTTCATCTTATTATTTTTTTGTACGTAAAAAATTAATTTTCCTAAAAAAATAAAACCTATCCGGTAGCCGCCCTCTACAAACAGCATAACAAGATCACGGCAACTTCAGCAAGTTCACCTTCTTTTCTTATTCCAAACCTCTCTTTTGGATAAAAAATAGCATCACTACCTGTGCAGCCTACCGACTACCAAATAATTTTTCTCCCGCGATTTTTACTTCGTACAGTGTAATAGCCATAAATCAGACAACCTTCGATTTATGACCTTTAATAGAATATCTCTTGAAGATCAGGATAAAGATAAACAATACTTTTCAAAAAAAAAAAAAACAGAAAAACATTTACAAAACCCTAAGTGGTTACTACTAAAACATTTACAAAATCAACCTTCTCTCAGTTTACTCAGCTTCCCGGCTCAGTGGTTTACTAAACCTCCTCACCAATTGAAGAGCGGTTTGGTAAACCTGACAATACAGCAAACCTAACAATACATCAGCAAACCCAATAATGCACTAACTAAAAAACACCATTTTTTTCTATTAACGATACCCAACACGACAAAAAAGGTTTAGCAAACCTGCTAAACCTTAATCTTTTTACTTTTTTATTTCTAATTTTAGCATTGAGCTTTTTGCATTTTTTTAAAAGGTTTACCAAACCGCTCCATCGATTTTCTGGGAGTGTCCCATAAAGTGTGTCAGTGCAGAAGCTTTCCTTCAGGAACACAAGGTGCGGGGTGCCAAATGACACACTTGGCTGTACAGTCCCGATTTTCTTTTATAAAACGGCCACCACCTTCCCCAAATTCCACCACGCCCCACTCCGCTGATCTTTCACCCGCACAAAATAAACTCCTCCATTCAAAAATTCCATCTCCACTTCCACCTCCAAATCACCAGACAATTTCCGCACCACCAAACTCCCCAACAAATCATACACTTCTATTTCCAAATCTCTGTTATTTAAATTTTCTATCCATAAATTTCCGTTCACCAAAGTATTGACAATCCGAATATCCGCAGGTACACTTTCCTCCGCCACACTCGTCGTCACAAAAATCTCACAATCACTCACCAACGGATTCAACTCAATCGGCCCGCCCGGCGTCAGGTCTCTACCCACAAAAGCACCGTAGTCCGCTCCGTAGCGCGTCGCCCGAAACGTATCATTCCCCAACACCTCCGATCCCTGACTCGTCACGCCGTTTGTCCGGCTTACCGGATTGATATAGCGCCAGACCGTTTCTCCAGCCAACGTGACTTCTGTAAACGCTCCACCATTACCTTCGCAAATTAAAATATTATTGTTTGATAAGGGTTGCGCACCGGAGATACGTGGAGAAAACAATTCTGGATTCGTATAGGTCCAGCTAAGTTCCAATGGCCCGTAAGCTGCTCCATTTTCCAAATTATAAGTACCGTCCGGATTCAACGGCGAATCCCAAATATCAATACCCGATTGATTCCCAAACTTCTGATTATTAAACACCATCAGCTGCCCCGCAAAGGAATGTCCCTCCGGCAACCAACGCACATCATGTTGCTGAAATAAAGTCTGATCCATTCCCGTCCCCCGATCGTAAGCCAACGGATTTCCCCAGCGGTACAACAGGTCTCCTCCCCTGCCCGCATTTCCGCCCGTGTGGCCAGCGGCTTCCTCACTCGTCGTACTATGATCGATGATCCAGATTTCGTTAAATCGGTGCGCACTGATCGCAATCTGATCCAGCTCCGCATTATAACTGATCGCGTTGACGTGATTCCAGTCCGCCTGATTATTTCCCGGAGGATAATTAAAATCGACCAGTTCCGGATGATCCGCCACCACGCCAAAGTTGTCTTTGGTATCGTCAAAGTCCTGCACCAGATGATCCCGCAGGTGCCACTCCCAGACCCAGTTGGCTTGTGAATTTCCCACCATTTCAATTTCCACAATTTGCTCCGGCCAGATACCATCTTCCGTTACCGTTCCCGTATTTCTACCCGCTGCAATTGCCTCGTCGGGCGTCATCCGCTCCCAGGCGACCAGCAAAAAATTTCCGTTCGGC
>CALLLR010000117.1 GCA_938008185.1 uncultured Saprospiraceae bacterium | reverse complement strand
ACTATTATCATCGCTTTTCGACATTTTTTTACCATTCATCAACAACATATTTGCGTGCATCCAATAGTTGGCAGGCGCGCAATTACAAGCACCAAAATTTTGGGCTACTTCGTTTTCGTGGTGTGGAAATTTCAGGTCGTTGCCCCCACCGTGGATATCAAATGTTTTGCCCAGGTATTTGGTACTCATCACGGAACATTCGAGGTGCCAGCCGGGGAAACCGACCGACCAGGGAGAATTCCAACGCATCAGGTGGCTCGGATCGGCTTTGATCCAGATCGCAAAATCGGAGGGATGATTTTTCTCACTCTGATTTTTTAGATTATCTCTGGATTCGGAGAGTAAATCATCGATCACCCGACCGGAAAGTTTTCCGTATACTTCGTTTTCGCTGGCAAATTTTACCGTATCAAAATAAACAGATCCATTTTTTTCGTAGGCCAAGCCATTGTCCAGAATCTGTTGTACCATTTCGATTTGCTCGATAATATGTCCGGTAGCCCGCGGCTCAATGCTTGGAGGCAGCGTATTGAAAATAGCCATCATGTCGTGAAAACCATTGGTATAGTGCTGAACGACCTCCATCGGTTCCAGTTTTTCCTGACGCGCTTTTCTAGAAATTTTATCTTCCGCATTAGAGTCTGCGTCCCCTACCAGGTGTCCTACGTCGGTGATATTTCGGACGTACCGAACTTTATAGCCCGCGTATTTTAAAAACCGATAGATCACATCGAAGTTGACAAAAGTCCGACAGTTACCCAAGTGTACATCGCTGTATACGGTCGGGCCACAAACGTACATTCCAATATATCCCGGTTCAATGGGTTTGAAGACTTCTTTGGAGCGCGATAAGCTGTTATGGATTTTGAGTTCGTTTTTCATGTGACAAAAATAATCAAATTTGGTGTTGAAATGTTAACCCCGTCTGCTGAAGCAGTAAGGCAGGTCGTTGAATTACGATATTCGTTATTTAATACCGAAATAAGAGCAATTTTGTTCCCTCTCCAGGGCATCTTTTAAATATGAAGCTGTTTAAAAATGAAGCACAATGATTACCAGGACAATCGAGTTTTTACCGGATAGTGATCAGAAAATGGTTGCTGGTCAATTTCATGTTCCAGGACACGCAAATGAGGATCGTAGAAGAGATAGTCGATTTTCATCAAAGGTATTTTCCCGGCGTAAGTGGAACCAAATCCACTCCCCGCGGTACAGAAAGCATCTTCCAGTTGGGAATGAAACTGCTGATAAACGTAGGAAGTAGGCGGCTCGTTAAAATCTCCGCCAACGACTACGGGATACGGACTTTTTCGGATATGGGCCAGTACTTTTTCGGATTGACCTACCCTGGTGGCCGCGTGATTTTTATAGACTTTAATCAATCCCCAGAGACCAGACCAAGTTTCCTTTTCTCTTACCTTTCCGGCGGTTACTGCGTCGATAGCATCACGGTCGAGGCTGGAGGATTTGAGGTGTAAACTATAGAATCGGATTATTTTATTGTTGGCAACCTGAAGGTCTGCCCAAACTGCCAAATGACTGACACTGTTCAGCTCGACGATACCCGATGAAATAATGGGATAACGGGAAAGGATGGAGACCATTTTTCCTTTGGGTTGATAAAGATATGGAAGGCTGAGAATAGCATTAATTTCTTGAATCCGGAGTTTTGACGTTTCCTGCAATAGAAAAACATCTGCCTGGTTTGTGGACAACCAGTTTTCAAATGCTTCGACGTGTTGGGCCTTCTTTTCTTTGTCTTTATATTGATAAACGTGCCGCAGATTTCTGGTATTAAAATTTATAACCGCAATTTCATTCTTTTCGGATGAAGCGCTACTGCCATTGATCCCAAAATTGCTAGTAAAATGTCCCCAGCCGAGCAACATACAACAAAGCGAGAGCAGGAAATATTTTTTGCGCCGAAATATCCAATAAAGAAAAAAGAGAAAATTGAAGAAAAACAATATCGGAAAGGCCAGACCGAAAATAGATATCGGCCAAAAGGTAGTTGGAGAAATATAAGGAGCAAGATAAGCAATGAAGGTAGTCAGGATCAACAAGACGTTTAGCCAGCGGGACAAACCAGTTATCGTTTTCAATAGTTCTTAATTTTTGGAATGTCAGTAAGGGGAAGCAAGCCGTAGCGGCTATTTTTTACTAGCATTAAATAAAAATTCTTTTTCCGCTTCGGAGAGTGACTCGTAGCCCTCTTTTTTTATTTTATCCAAAATAGCATCCAGTTTGTCCTGGTGAGATCCATCCGTGGTATTGCCACGATCAGAGCGGTGGCCCGTTTTACCTCTTTGCTGACGACTTTTTATTTTATCGTCGTTGCGGTGTACCATTTTTGGACCTTTCCGTTTGGGTCGTAAAGAAGGTTCGCTGACCCTGCGAAAAAAATTGGTTATTCTGTCAAAAATATTATTTATTGATTCTGAAAGATCTCTTCCAGCCTGTAATTGATGGACAAAAATATACCCCATCAAAGCACCTCCAAGGTGCGCAAAATGTCCTCCGGTATTATAATCACCAGCAGTACCAATCAAATCCATAATAATTACAGCGACGACAATGTATTTTAGTCTGACATCTCCCAGCAAAATTAGCCGGAGACTATATTCGGGTGCGATCATACCCGCGGCAACCACGATGGCCATGATACCTGCAGACGCACCAAGGGCAGTGTGCGTTCCGCCATCACCATAAGGAAGTAAATTGACACTCAAAAAGAAGACCAATGCGCCCGCCAATCCTCCTAATACATAGATTGGTAAAATTCGTTTATCTCCTAGTAAATCACCCAGAATTCTTCCAAACCAGTAAAGAAACAACATATTCCAGAGGATATGCCAGAAGCCCTCGTGCATAAACATATGCGTAAAGATCGACCAGGGATGCATTAGTATGTCTAAAGGATTGGAGGATATTTTGAACCAACCAAGGATCCGGTCGTACCAGTTATCTGGAGCCCCTCCATGATATAAAAAGACCTTCATCAGGTTGATAACCAAGAAGATAGCTACATTAACAATAATCAATCTGATGATCATGTTACCGTAACTAAATTGTTGTTTGACATCGTCCCAGATTGAACTCAGCATCAGTATCTTTTTTTTTCAAAGTTAATAAGATGTAGGTTGTTATGCAACTCTAATAGGTTAAACAAGGAAATAAGAGGTTTGTTTCGGAAGAACAAGTTTTGAGTTTTGAGTTCTGAGTTTTGAGTTTTGGGGTTTGGGGTTTGAAAGAGAAAAAAGCTACTTCATAGATGAAAATTTCTACTTTTTTGTATTTTTTCTGGCTTTAGCTAAAACTGATACTATTTCGATTGCTTCTTTCATTAAATATTTTAGGGAGGAATCTTTAAGTTTATCTAATCCTGTATCTTCAATCATTTCTAACCAAAAAAGAGATTCGTCCGCTTCTTCCAACGAAATAGAGATCTTAGAGTGAAATTCTGCGATGGATCGAGCTCTGCAGGCAGCTCGATAGTTTGCCGCAGTTGAGGTAGCTGATTTTATGAGTTGATACTTGATTATCCTCAGTGTAGAACTATCTTTTAACTGGTCTAAATACTTGATCACGGCCACTGCAAATGCCTTCGTCTTATTTTTAAAATAATTAGAAAATTCTTCGTTTGTCATTATAACTTCGTTTTTAAAAAGAAAAAACATCAATGAAGCACCAACTCAAAACGCTATAACCCAAAACTCAAAACTCCCTAACTACCTTCTCTTCAACATCCCCCACTGCGCCATAATCAGGAAACCCGTAATCGCACCACCAATATGCGCAAAATGTGCAACGCCCGTATTTCTACCCGAAAAGGCTAAGTATAATTCTAACACGCCAAAAATAAGGACGAAATATTTAGCTTTCATCGGGATGGGTGGAATTAATAACCGAATGGTATGATTGGCAAAAAGTACACCGAAACCCGCTAGCAACCCAAAGATAGCACCGGAGGCACCAAGCATTGGAGTGTTTATATCGATGACCATACCCATCTGATTGATCTGAATGTACATAATGACCATATACAAAAACAAAGCGCCGAATCCAGTTAACAAATAATAGGTCAGGAATTTTTTGGGTCCGAATCTCTGCTCCAGGGGTACGCCAAACATGAACAGTCCGTACATATTAAAAAATATATGCGCAACATTAGCGTGCATAAACATATGAGTAATCAATTGGTAAGGCTGAAAATATTCGCTCGTCGGATAAAAAACGGCGAGCATATACTTTATCTCATTTCCGGCTATTTGGGTACCGATAAACATCATCACATTAATGATGATCAGGCTTTTTACAACATCGGTTAACGGTGGGAACATAATTTATTTAGTTTATGAAACGTAGGAATTTTACTTTGTGAAACGTTTTTTGAGGTCATCTAGTTCGTAAGTCACAAAAGAATGATCGCCG
>CALLLR010000116.1 GCA_938008185.1 uncultured Saprospiraceae bacterium | reverse complement strand
AATCAAGGTCGTTTTAATATCCTTATGTCCCAGCAATTCTTGGATATACCGGATATTGACGCCTCCGTCCATCAAATGGGTGGCAAAGCAATGACGTAGAATATGCGGAGTGACTCGCTTATTGATATTCGCTTTTTTGGCGGCCGATCTTACAACCGCCTGAACGCTACTTTCACTGTAAGGACCCTGACGATCCTGGCCTTCAAATAACCAGTGAATTGGCTGGTAATTATTAATGTACAGTCTTAGCATATCTTTTAAACGCTGACTCAACATCACTACTCTATCTTTTTTACCTTTCGCGCCGGCGATAAACAACTGGTTGCGATCAAATAGGATATCTTCCACTCTCAATTTTAAGATTTCGCTTAGTCGTAATCCACTACTGTAAAGCGTATACAAAATAGTCACGTGCTTGACATTCTCTAACGATCTTAGAGCTTGTCCAAATTTTCATGATTGTGCGAAATTGAGAAAATTTTGTTTTGAATAAGGCAAAAAACATAGGCGATGCCTCAGCATCGGCGAGGCTTTTTAACGAAATTCAGAATAAAATTTACCAATTGCAGCCAATTAATGGAAGTTTAGACAAGCTCTTAACATCCGATCTACTTCCTGTGTGCTTAATACTCTGGGTAGTCGAAAGCTTCTTCTGGGGCGCTTTATCCGATCTATCGAAAAACCGGAAAGAAATACTACTTTCTCATAGTAAAATTTGATGCTGCTGATCAACTTATTGATCGTCGAATCGGATACTTTACGAGAGGCCACTTCCGCAATATATCGATTCGCATCTTCCACGGTCAACTCACTTAGAGGCTTCGGAGCAGAAAAATCTAGATATTTTATAAAATGAACGGCATAACTCTCCACGGTTTTCCAGCTATACCGTTGTGCTATAAACACATCGGTATATTGTTTTAATATCGCCTGATGTCTCACGGGAAACTTAGCCAGAAAATAGGTTTGCTTTTCTTTCAAACTACGCTCTTGCTTGTCGTAATTTTTTCTGGTTTGCTTTAACCGATTGACTACTTGCGTGCCATTGCTTTGATAATGGGCCACCAGTCGATCTAAAATTTTTTGATCGCTCGGAATCAACCACCGTTGATAGTCTTTTTCGTAAACTCGCTCCGGAATCCTTTTCATAAAGTCTACATCCGCGCCATGTCCTTTGATCTTTACCATCACCTGTTTGGGATACTCTGGTGAGCTGTATAGCTCTACCATCCGGGGATCGGTTCGCAGGCAGATTAAGGTAGCAACTCGCTCGTAGTCTTTTGCTTCCCAACACCTAAAACGGTCTTGCAGCTTTTCCAGGTTTTCAATCGTCGCTTTCGTGATCCAAATCCGTTTGGGAGCATGCCACCAGGCACCACGAAGGGATTTTAAAAAACGTACGTCTGCTTCAACGTAGGGCAATTCAACCGTAATATGACCATTATTGTAGCGCATCTTAATCCCCGCCTTTTCGACCGGTATGTCTGCTTCTTCCACTTCGGGAGGAATCGCAGTAGCGGATGTATTCCACCCTATATCGGTAATTTCACTATTGGATGGAGAGGCTTCCCCGTCCGTGGTACCGTTGGTTGCTGCTACATTAAATGGTAAATTCAAATCCAAAAATTGCCGGTAAACCGTGGCGTCATACCCGATATGCCAACTTCCAATCTCTGGCGTATAATAAGCTCCTTTTATTTGACGAATTTTGGCTACCAGCATTCGTTCGTGAGGAAATCTTAACCCAATTCGAACTTCGCCCTTCCAGCTGGTTTTAAAAATAATTATCATCTTTTTGTTTTTATTAAAATAACTATCGCAAAAATATGGATAAACATTCTCCATAAACAAATGATAATCAGACTTTTATAAAAATAGTCGTATTAACAGTTTTAACGAACGGATAACTAACCGTTAACGGACAACTACAAACGGTTACAACCGAATACAAACGGCTAAGGACGGCTAAGGACGGCTAAGGACGAATTATTTTTTTAACAATATTTTACTATTTTTGTAAATAGAACTTTATTCTGACGTTTATTAAAACGAAAAAGCATCATGAAAAACTCATGCCCCGTATGCGGAAACCAAATCGTTGGTCGATCCGATAAAAAATTTTGTACTGTAAATTGTAAAAACAAATACCACCTCCCTTCAAAAAATAAAAAGGGCGATCAGATAAAACTAGTAAATAAATTTTTGTTCCAAAACCTCAAAATTCTGGATGCCATTTTTCAAGACGAAAAAAAAGATAAACTGATGATTCCTAAAATACTACTGGACAAGATGGGTTTTCATTATCCTTATTGCACCGGGTGCTACGTCAATAATCAAAAGAAATTATATCGCTATATCTATAATTATGCCTGGATGGAGTTCTCGGATCAACGGGTCATGCTCATCCGCTCTTCTTCTATTCATCGCAAATAGTAATGCTTATCCGACAAATAAAAACTTTAAGAAATGTCCCATAAAATATGTCTGCGCGGAAGCTTTCCTTTCGTGCGGCAGGCCATTTGACACACTTGGTCGTTCTGTCTCACCAACTCCTTCTCCTCCCTCCACAACAACTCAACGGGCAATAATAAATCGTTTGGTCCGAACGCCTTGCTCCCCTTTCAGCACCATCAGATAGGTCCTGTTGGCCATGAAAGAAATATCCAGATCGATGGTGGATTGGGAACCGGCCAGTTTTTTATCCAGCTCCTTTTGACCATCCATCCGATAAACTTCTATCAAATCAATTCCCTCGATATTTTCTATGTGCAACCGGTCGTCGGCGGGGACGGGATAGACGAACGTTTTACCGGCCAATTCCTCCTCGTCACTTGACACAAGGATACTTCCGTAGAATTCTATTTCTCCAATGGCACTCCAAACGCTTACCCTCGTATCTCCCGCTTCATTGTAACGGCCATATCCCCATAATTTGACATATCGCACCTCCGGGATGGTCACTGCGTACTGGTTAAAATCGGTGGTATTTGTGGCGGTAAATACCATATCTCCACTGGATGGCAGCACCTTGTTAAAATCAGCATCTTCCGTTCCGGTAGTCGATACCCAAACTTCGTAGCCAAAAGCATCCGATTTATTGGTGGTTGTAAACTGGATTAAATTAACAGTAGAAATACAACCTAAATCATAAATAATATATTCTCCGTCGCCTCGGTAATATCCTGGTATCACATCCCCGTCATCTGCCGCCCAAAAGGTGGTGTGGTCTTTGTCCAGCGTATTGGTGGCATAATTAAACTTATCAACGCCATTTACTTCTTCCCGCGAAAAAGAATGTACGATCACCTTATCGGTCGGCTGCCCGGTACCGGGGTTAAGCAAGTCATATAAGTTGGTCAAATCCATACCGGATTGAGTAACCGCCAGGGTTCGGACAATATCATCTCCTCCGGGATCCTGCGTAAAAATTACGGTCCCCACTCTGTTCTCAAGTGCTGTATTTTCGGTCACTGTAACGGTTACCGTCGCATTTCCAGTACCGGAGGTCACACCAATTAAAATCCACTCATCGTCCGTGGCGACCGTCCAGTTGACATTGGCATTCACCAAAACTTCTTCACTGGACCCAGCGGCCGGAAGCGTTGGCAAATTGCTGACCGTTAATAGGTCACTTGTCTGAATGGTACAATTACCATTGCTAATATTGGCCCCCAGATTATTCAAAAAACAGGCACCAATTCCATACCCAACCATCTCATCCGTAGCGGGCATAAAGGATCCCATATCAGCTCCTTTTCCGGCCACCTCGGCTCCCGAAAAACTAAAAATTTCACCAGCCGGAGCAGCGGTAATTCCGGTGACTTCCGAAAATCCACCGTTGGTTTCACCTAAATCCGTCCCCGTATACACATTTCCGCTATAGGTCAGGGCAGTACCCAGATTACCATAAGAAGCCGGGGTATCTCCGGTGATGAGATCAGAGATATTTGGATGCCCGCTGGCAAAATAAATCAGGTTGTTCGCAACGATCCCCGTCGGATCTGTGGATCCCTTGTCTACGTTGTAAAACAAAGGGGCATTGGTGTTTACAATTGAATTGTTGGAGAGATTAATATTTTCGGATTTTTGGTAGCCGTTCGAAACATTGTTAGCAGTACATACCACGGCCGGATTATCACCGCCGCCTAAAAAAGTAATTCCATTATTCCAGATCGCCTGATCAACTACGGTGATACAATCCTGAATATAGTTATTGGTAATGTTGTGGTTGGCATCCGTAATTCTGATACCTCCCGTACCTTCAACATTTTCACCTAAAATATAATTCCGGTCTACGGTCGCTCCCGAGCCGTGTCGCAGTACCAAAGATCCTCTGCACCTTCTAAAAGTATTATTCGTGTAAATATTACCTTTGCTTTTATTCGAAATAATTTCATTTTCACCGTCCGCTTCCACAAAGTAGTTATTATTTACGGTTACATTACTGTTTACATTTTGAAACTCACTGGTACCAATCCGGATCGTTTCACTATCGCCAGCGTTGCTTAAGGTATTATCAATTTTGGCATATTTATAAAAATAATTTTGGCTAATGGTATGACCAACGGTAGCGCAGGCATCTGCTTCCGCATTGTATTGGTACTCGGCCAGGATCAAAGCACCGGCGCTTTCTTTGTTCATAAAGGAACAGTTAATGACCGAATTATAAGTCCCGTATAGTACAATCCATCGGTGTTTGGTAATTGAATTATTGTTCAGATCATCAATTATATCATCAGGATGAATGGCTAAACCATCAATCGCACAATTCTGAATGGTACTGTAATTGGCGTAGTCTGTGCCATCTCTGAACTGAATAAAATTGCTGGCCCCAAAACCACCTTGCCAGTGAAAACCATCTACGACTACATAATCTCCACCGATATTCATTTGTAAACCACCGGTAAACTTAACACCTCCGGGAGTTTCGGCCCGAAAGACAATCGGATTGTCTGCGGTTCCATTACCCACAAAATCTATCCGTTCGTCGGTATCATAGATACCATTGGCCAGTACAATTTCATCTCCGGGTACGTAGGTTTGGCTCTGTAAATCTTCAGGGTCCGAAATCTCATACGTGGTCTGAGCGAAGATCGGAGCGGAAAACAGCAGAAAGATAATTACGGTAAAAATGGTTAGTAATCTGAAGGAGAAGAAAACTTTCATGATTAAAAATTTTAAAAGAAGGGGGGCAACTTTTCGCTAAAGTCGGGATAAGAACACGGTGCAATAGATGCTTAATGCGGTTTTTTATTTCAATTTCAAAAAAATACAGTAAGCGACGAATGGAGCGTGGACATGTTTTAGCCTTTAACAAACAAAGCTCCTTCGCCGCGATTTCTATACTGTACTGCCTGTAAAAAACAGCGCTTTTTTACAATGGATCGGTAACTTTTTGAATTTGTTATTTAAAAATTCCCGATCCATTGTTAATACCTGCAAGATCGTAAATTATTTTTAATTTTTTTTAAAAAAGCAATTTCATTTTTAAAAAAATAAATGGTTAAATTTCTTGCGTACAAATTCCATCAGCCAGGCGTACCATTCAGGAGCGTCGCCAGTTCCTTCCCATACTCAATAAATGCCACGGTTTCATCCGTTCGCGCTAACTTTATTTTATCAAAAATGACAATGGCCCCACCATTACTTTCCAAATGATAAATCTGATGATTTTCGAAAAAGCGAATAATTTCGGGTGTGAAAAATGACCGGATTTCGGACTCATCATTTCCCATGATCAGAAATTTATTAGAAAAATCGGGATACATCTCAAAGTCAATATCTTTGTATCCCGTAAAGGCCATCACCCGATCAAATATTTTTTCAAATACCCCTTCTTTTTCCATCGTGAATACCGGTATTTTTTTATTTAATTTTAAAACCATTAACGTTGTATTAAAGGTTTCAGCCGTGAAAGCGGCACCTTCACTAAACGTTACATCCGCAATTTCCCAGGACACTTCCAACGCTTTAAAGGTTCCTTTAAGACAATTTGATTTGCGCTCGATCGGTCTGATTTCAAAGAAGTGAAAATGCTTTAAATAAGCTGTATGCCAGTCTACTTGATGGTTGAATTGGTAGGCTTTTTCGTTGGCCAGATTTTGTAACCGAACTTGCCGGGAAGATAATTTGACCTCCGTATCGTACAAGGAAAGTTTTAATGCTCTGTTGTAGGTAGAAAACGAAACGTGCGAATCCAGTCCTTTTATGACGACTTCGCCGCCCGTATCTTTTTGCATTTTTAAATAATCAACCAGATAATCCATGTAGGTGATACCGATCAGTTTGGTTTCCGACAGATCAATCTGGACATCCGCACCAGCCGGAATTTGGGACACCAGTTGATCGACTTTCAGGATACCCAGAAAATTCGCAATCCCCTTAATTTTCAGATCGTAACTGCCATCTGGTTGGGCTACCAAATTGGAACCCGACCGGTAGATCATTTTAAAAAATTGTGGAATGGGTACCTTGGCCAGCAACATATGCGTGACCATAGCCAATAATAATCCACCCAATAATCCAATTAGCAAATTGGTATAAAGCGTCAAAATCATGGTGCCAACAAAGAATACCAGCTGCTCCGTTCCCTGATTATAAATTTGTTTAAAAACGGCGGGGGAAGCCAGTTTAAAACCAGTATAAACGAGTAAAATGGCAAAAGCACACAAGGGCACCTGCCGCATGACGGGGCTGAGTACCACAATAAAAACCAACAACAAGAGTCCTTGATACATATTAGACCACTTTGTTTTTGCTCCATTATGAATATTGACCGTACTGCGAATAATCACCGCAATAATTGGCAAGCCCCCAATCAACCCGGCTACCACGGTACTCAGTCCAATGCCGGTCAAGTCTTTATTTAAATCCGTTTTTCGTTTGTAAGGATCAATTTTATCAACGGCTTTGGCAATGGCCAGCGATTCAATACTCGTGATAATTAAAATGGATAAAACGGTCGTCCAGAACTCAATGGTCTTGATTTTACTGAAATTAGGATGCATGATGGAATCCATAATATTATCGGGAATATCCAGGAGCAGATGCGGTCCTACCTCGTAGGCTTTTCCAAAGAAGAAAACGGTATGTGCTTCAAAAAAATTGAAAAAATAAACAAACGGAATGGAAAGCGCAATGACCCACATGGGGGCTGGCAAAACGTGAAACAACCGATTGGTAATTTTGCCATGAAACAACAACAACAGCAAGCCTGCCAACGCAATAATGACCACAAAAGGATTCGCCTGCGGTAAGTATTTAACGGCGTCAACAAGGTTTTGGATAATGTTCGGACTATCAGAATGGGTACCCATCGCCACGTGAATTTGTTTGGCAAAAATGATAATTCCAATAGCCGCCAAAAGTCCATGTATCACGGAGGAGTGGAAAATATCCGCCAGTCGCCCCAATTTTAACAATCCCAATACTACCTGAATGGCACCCGAAACCACCACTGCGGCCAGAACATAATTAAAGGCTTGCCCCGAACCATCATCCATCAGGGTAATGCCCAAAAGAATGACCGCAATGACACCCTTGGCGGGTCCGTTAACGGAAATATGTCCTCCGCGATAGAGCGTGGTTACCACTCCACCCACAACTGCCGAAAGGATTCCCGACATCGCGGGTGCCCCCGCAGCGAGAGCAATCCCCAGCGAAAGCGGTAAGGCAATGAGCGAAACACTCACCGCGGCAATTAAATCACTTTTCCAATTTTCAATCAATCCCGGAACGCCTTCTTTGGGTGTACTTTCCATTTATATATTTATCAGGTAGTGCAGTTGTCTCAGCATAAAACACAATACCTGTGACTAAGTCATCGACATGGTGCCCCTTCTTCAACAAATTCAGTGAACTCAAACTCACAAGATAGTAAATATGCGGGATTAATGGTCGCTTTGTTACCTCAAATTTATTTATTAGAAATAGTTCGGTAATTTTTATTTTTACAATAAAATTACTATACCTACACTAAAATAGATGGATAGGCTTAGTAATCGTTCAAATTTCATCAAAGTCCATATCTTCAACTAATCTTCCCACGACCTCAACAATTTCCCCTCTTTATCATATTGTTCCGTCCGTACGACCGGCAAAAAATTACAGGAGTTCATCAATTTCTCTGGATCAGTTGGATAATACTTTTTCAGGTAGGTCCCGTTCGTGGCGTATTCCATCCAAACCCCGGTTTTGTACCCGTACCAATACGCTCCTTCGCGCACTTTTTCTCCCGTCTTGCCGCTGTAATGGACGACGTATCCGTGCAAAAATCCGTTTATGACCCGACCATTATGCTTTTCGTTAGAAATAGTAAATTCTCGGTTATCTATATAATTAGACTCCTTGCTGATCGTACCATCTTGATTGTAAAAAATACTTAATCCGTGTTTTCTTCCTGCTGCGTAATGCTCTATGCTGCTGATCTTGTGTTCATTGTTAAAAGTAATTTGCCGTCCGTGTTTCTGATTATCCTGATAAGGAATAAGGGTCATTCTTCCGGAACCGTAACTTTGTTTTCGATATATTTTATCTCCGTTTGAGTTGTAAAGCTCTTCGCGTTGCAATTTATTATCATAAAAATATTTCCAGGTACCAGTTCTTTTTTTGTCGTTATACCTTCCTTGCAATTGTACATTTCCTGATTCATCGTAAATTAAAAAGTATGGTTCATCAACCGCTATTTCCGGATATACTTTGGTAGCTACAGTTTCCCCTTTTTTATTAAAAAATTCCCATTTCCCTACCCTGGCACCTCTGAAATATTTACCGGTTGCCAGGGGTGTATAACTGCTCGAATCCTTGCTGCTTTTATTGAAGTAGGCTCCGTGCCAAAAAGAAAGTCTTTCGTATCGCTCACTGTTATAGTCGGTGGTAAAAGATGAATGTTGTCTTATTTTAACACCAGTCGAATCGAAAGATGTGCTCACTACTACCCTTTCTCTATCATTTTTATAAGTATATTTTTCCCGATAATAACACCAATCCAGACGCCCGTCGTAAAATTCCACTAATTCGGGCAGATCATTTTTATACATTCTTTTTTGAATGAGTACGTTTTGACCATTGACCTCGTGGTAGAGATCGTATTTTCCGTGGAGCATTCCATTTTTGTATGTAATTTTACTTTTTACAATATTCTTGTCAAAATTATTTCTCCGACTATAATGAATCCAGTCACCGTCCGGTACACCAGATGTAAAATTCCCGCGGGCGGCCAGTTTACCGTCTCCGCTGATTTCTACGTTTCCAGTGTACTGCTCCTTTTTAATTTTTTCGTACAATTCCAGAATCTCAAGATACATCTTCCCGACCGAACTAAGGTCTCTTTCACACTCAGAAATATCTCCCTTTTTTATTTTTGCGGATAAAAAATCACAAACCATCGCCCCGTAATTTAAACGATCTTTATTTCTGCTAAAAATCAACCATTCTGATTTCGTATTAAGTCTCCTGGATCCTATGCCCTCTATCCCTCCGGTCGCAATAAAAATAGTGTCATTTGGATTTCCTTTAAATCTCCTCTGGACCACGGCCACACTTTCGTCCGTCAATCCTCGTTTGTAAGTTCCCAATATTTTACAGGTAAAAATATGATAGTCGTTAAGATCATGATTCAGTAATTCTGTAATCGTAAACATTTCACCACTACAAGTAGACCCGGACAAAGGTATGGTGTTTGTCAGAGCGATCATTACAAATAAATATGGAGCGATTTTCATTTTTCTGTTCGCTTAAAAAATTCAGTTCCCTTTCCGAACATCTGCTGATAGCCAAATTTATCCGGTTCGTATTCTACAAATACCATTCGCCGGGCAGCATCAATTTCCAGACTGTCAAAGTCAATGGGAACGATTATTTTCCCGGCACTGCTCATAACCCCGTATTTATCGTCCACCCTAACTTTTGCGTAGATCACTTGATTTTCACCGGATCGCTCAAAGATGACCTCATCATATTTAAACTCGATCAGACTGGACAAGCGGGAATGGGCGGCACCACGGTGGTCAGTATGAATTGCGGAATCAATAATAATCCTCCGGTAATTCCAAATATCAAAGAGTCCATATTTTTCATTTTTTTTGACCAAAATGTGATTTTTCCCGTAAGGGATGACTTCCTCAATATTCAAAGCCGAGGTATCCATCACTGCAAAGGAGGTGGCCGAATCTCCTTTTACGTAATAGGTATATTCCAATTCGTATTTACCATTAATTTTTGTAAAAATTTTATTGGGATCAGCGGGGTATCTCACGAGACATCCACCTCCCATCTTTGAATGATAATAAATATTCCTCAATTTTCTCCCCTTCCGATTAATGGAAAATAAGTTGTCCCCGGTAGAAACGCGGGCCGTATGATAATCAAAACTGGTAGCGGCAGTATAGGTTGGTTTAATATGCCAGCTGCCGTCTTTTTTAAGGTAACCGTACTTCCCGTTTTCTCTTACCACCGCAAGCCCTTCACTGAAAAATGTAACTTCTTCATAAGCGGGCGCAATGACGGTAACCCCTTCCGAGTTGGCGAAACCCCACCGATCATTTTCCCGAATGGGGAATAATATTCGCTGGTCCAGAGATAGGTTTTTTACGTCTTTAGAAGTGATGCATCCAAGGAAAAATGTGAGAACAAATAATATGGTGATTTTTATTTTCATAAATCTATACACTGCGCGTTTCAGAACAATCTACTCCCTAAAATACACAATTATAACAAGATCAGGAAATCTCATCCTTACCCAAAAAAAACTACCCCTCGATTACATTAAATCGAGGAGCAGTCCACACACTATGAGAACACCCATTAAATTCTTAAATATATTTTTGCCAGTTGGCCTGTTTGCTTGATAGTAAAGTTCTCTCGCAAGTCACGATAGCGGGAAGCCAATAGCTAATAGCCAACGACCAACAGCCCTTTTCCAAAGGAAAAAAAACCACCCCACCGGTCACATTAGACCGGGGGGCAGCCCACACACTATGAGAACACCCATTATTCTTCGCTTATTAGCTAATAGCTAACAAGCCATCCCGAAGGGTTGACGGGACTTTTATTCGTTTTTTTCATTTTCAGCTTCCAGCACACTTTAGTACCAGGTTACTTTCTTTGGTTGTCGCAATATACACCTACCTAACTCTGGTAAACAAGCATTTAGCGCCCCGCCCCGTGTTATTGATTTTAAGGTATGTTAATTTTAATTTTGTAAACAACTGATTGTCAGTAGTCATTTATATTAAACTTATCTTTAGTTAAGTGTTTTAACGTAAGTTAATCTATTCCTAATTCGGGTTTTTAGGCGTTTTTTAGATTGTTTAATTCCAGGAAGTGTTTTTAATAGGTAGCCAAAAGAGCCGGATATTATAAAATATCCTAGTGCCTTGGGCAATAAGTTAGTGAGATTATGGAGGCAGTAATTTTACAGCTGATCAAGGCAGAAAATCCGGAGTTATGCCGTAGCATAATGAGGAATTTTCTAACGCAGAGCAGATTTAAAATTACCAGTCCATATGCTCAATTAATTTATGCCCGAGGCACTAGCGGCCATCCGGCGCGGTGTACTGCCCATAAAATTCCCACAAAAGGAATCCACCAGATCAGGTCATTGGTGATGAGCATATAGCCAAATGCGCTCGGAAGTTTTCCCAAAAAATAATTTAATACAAAACCGGCGGGACCAAATATTTTTCCTAAAAATCCCACAAAGACAATCGGCCAGTGCCGAATCGGCGCGTAGCTCGCCAGCCAGTATCCAATCCCATAAACACCAATCACCATCCCCATTCCTTGCCAGATCGTAGGATGCGTTGGTAAGGCCATACCCGTCAATTCAAAAAAATGATTCGGAAAGAGACCCACCCAAAGACCCCAAATTATATTATAAACGGCTGCTACTTTCAGTACGGTTCCCATCCAGGGTTTCGCGAGGTTATTTTTCATGACTAGTTAACAGCAGAATGGGGCGTTGGTTGAAGAACATTCTAAACAATTTTATCGGTCACTTTCCAGAGCAACTTGAATCTCCTTTGTTCTCTGATTTTTAAAACACAGACCATCTATCTCACGCACCCACTGAATTCCCCGTACCGCATTTGTCAAAAATACCTCATCTGCGTCCAGTAATGCTTCCGGCAGGATATTTTTTTTAATCACCTTTATCCCCTTCTTTTTGGTGATTTTCAGCATATGAGCACGCATAACCCCGAGGATCGCACCAGATTGATCCGACGGGGTAAATAGCTGATTTTCTTTCCAAAAAAAGATATTCGAACTACTCGCCTCGGCCACCATTCCATTTTGATTTAATAAAATACAATCATCGATTTGCTGTTCTTTTTTCCACAATCCCGCCAGAATATAGGGAAGGGAATTGGTGGTTTTTAATCCCGACCAGTTTGTCACCGGAAGTTGCACCGCAGGACAAAATTTTAACTTTAAGCCCTTGTTTTGCCACTTCCAGTTGTTACTTTTAAGTGTTTGACATTCAATTAAATAGAATGCTTTGTTGCTGGTAGGTGTATACAGGCCGCCTGGAGATCGGAATACCGATAGTCTGATTCTGGTATTTTTTTTTGAGCCCGTGATCCGGTGAATTTCTTTGCGAAAAAAGGCCGAATTAAAGTGGCTGGATTTTTCGATTTTTAAAAACTCCATGCCGCGAAATAAGCGTCGGAGATGTCCCCGCAGCAATGGCATTTTACCATCCAGCATACGAATAGATTCAAATAAACCGTCTCCGTATTTAATACCCCGATGGTCGATGCCGGCGAAGGATTCTTTGGATGGAAGCACCCGGCCATTTACGTTAATCTCGCTCACTTGGCAGCTTAATTAAGTAGTCAATGAAAGTGAGAATCACATTATTTCTCAAGTCGGTAGGATCATCTGGATCGGGACGGTAAATCTTGGTAATTCCCGGATCATTGAGGTGTAAAGTTTTCAGATCAATTCCTTTAAGCAGAAACTCAGTCGTGATTGCGTGGTATTCTTTCTCTGGATCGAGCGGTGCTCCATTGACCATCCAGGTTTCTTTTTGATCACTATAAAAAACCTTTTTTCTTTGCAAATAAGCACCCTGTCCAACTCGGTTTTTACTTTCGTTTAAAACCTTTTTCAATAAATCACCTTTAATATCTATTTCGGCGAGAGGGCCACCAAAAGGCAATATTCTGAAAACATCAACCGGAGTAATCGGCCCTTTCAGTTGGTCATCAATCCGGATGGAACCACTATTGAAAAAACTAAGATCCACATCGCGTTTGGCCACCTTCATCATCGCCTCGTTAATCATCCGGCCGATGTTGGTTTGCTCCTTACGGTTGACCGATTCGCGCGCGTCCAGTGATACCTTAGTATAGTAAATCTCTGCGTAGGGTTGGTCGACTATTTTTGTAATATTATCGTCCATAATTCTTTTCCATTTATCAACGATTGACTTTACTTCTTCGTCGGAATGTAGCTGATCATTGATGTCAATAAGCTTGGAAGACACCGTAGTTTTACGGGTATTCTTGTTGTAAGTAAGGGTGTGAACATAGGCCGTTTTAGCGTTGGCGTCGGCTTTAGTGACCAGCGTATTGCCAACTGATTCTCTGATGTGATGATGATCATGGCCACCCATCAGAAGCGGTACCTGTGGAAGTTTAGCGGCCAGTTCCAGATCTTCGGCGACGTTTAAATGCGTCAATCCAATGACCACATCTGTCTGTAAAGAAAGGGATTGCACTGCTTCAAGACAAGTGTTGGTTACATCTAAGTACTCCACATATTTCACCTGATTCATATCCAGGGTCGCGCCAAAAAAACCAATTTTGATGGAAGTACCATCTTCGTCACTAATTTCCCAGATCCAGGTGTCGGGAACGTAGTTAAGGGTAGAATCTGTCTCTTGATAAAATTTTGATTTTTTACCCGTTTTGGTGTTGATTCTTCGCACGCTCGTACCGAGCCAGGTAAATTTGGATTCGTTAATTCGATCCTGTAACTCCTGTTCTTTAATGTCGAATTCGTGGTTACCAAAAGTTACCAGATCAATTCCGGTAGCGTTCATCACCTCGACCATTTGGGCGCCCTTAATTCGTTTACCATTTTGTTTGATGGTTCCGATCAGGGAAGGCGATAAAAAATCTCCGGCCAGTACGGTTAGTGTATTTGGATTTTCGTTGGTCAATCGTTTTCGAAGGGTGGCCACCCGGGCCATTCCACCGACCGTTCCATTTTCGAGGGGGGCAATCTCGTAGACATCATTGAGTTGGAGAAAGTTAAAGGTGATGATTCCGTCGTCGGTAGAAATTGGTTTGACCGCTTCTTTAGTGGTTTTACAACCTAAATTGAAAATTAAAGTTGGGACCAGGAGCCATATCATTACTCCGATCAGGATTTTTTTTCCCTGGTAAGAAACTATTTGTTCGTTTTTTTTCATCAGAAATCTTTGGTGAAGTATGTTGAGGATTAAGATTTGTGTGGAAGGAGAAAATAATATAGCGAGCACGATCATCAGATCAGGCTATGGGTTTTTTATGAGGAACAAATATATAAAATTTTTATTTGAAGTAGGTGTTATTTTTAATTGATGTTTAGAATTCCCCGTACCCTTGGGTCCGGGGTAGTTCACTTGGAAAAGATAATTCACTCTTTAGAAAAATCTCTTTGAGACTCAGTAACTTTTGGTAATTTAATTTTGTCCTTTAAAATTCCCTACCTTTACCGCAAAAAAAATGCGCATTTCCGGTTTTACTATGGTCAAAAATGCGGATAAATTATACTATCCCATTAAAGCCGCTATTGATTCCATTCTGTCCATCGTAGATGAGTTTGTCGTGGCCCTCGGAGACAACGATCCCGACGATAATACCCTGCGGGAAATTCAGTCCCTTAATGATCCAAAAATAAGAATCATTCACACCAAATGGGATTTGGAAAAATATCCAAATGGAACCGAAAATGCCCACCAGACCGATATTGCTCGGGAAGCCTGTACGGGCGACTGGCTGTTTTATTTACAAGCCGATGAAGTCATTCACGAAAAATATCTTCCCGTCATCAAAGCCACTTGTGCCGAAAATCTAGAAGACAAAAGGGTAGAAGGCTTCCTTTTTAATTACCTCCATTTTTGGGGCGACTACGAACACTATCATCTATCCCACGGTTGGTATCCGGAAGAAATACGGATCGTAAGAAATCATCCCGACATACATTCCTGGGAGTCCGCCCAGTCCTTTCGGCGAATCCCTGATTTTGATTATAAAAATTATCGACAGCAGGAGGGTACTTTTAAACTCCAGGTCAAAAGAATCGACGCCTGGGTGTATCATTATGGTTGGGTACGACCACCACGGTTGATGCAGCATAAAAGAAAATCATTAGATATCATCCATAAGGGCAAAGCCGCCGTCGACGAAAAATACGCAACCGAAAAAGAGGTTTTTGATTATGGTCCCATGCGTTACGCCCATCGTTTTACGGAGACGCATCCCGAAGTGATGCAGGACTGGATTGCGCGTTTTGATTGGGCAGATCAACTTTACGAAGACGGCCCCATTCCTGACAATCGCCCCAGTTTTAAGCACGAACGATTCAAGTATCGTGCGCTCACCTTTTTAGAACAAAATTTCAACGGTGGAAAAACCTTATTTGGATTCAAAAATTACGTGCTGTTGAAAGAATAATGCGTTTCAAAATTTATTACTAAATTTACCAAAAAAATTGATCTCCTATCTTCTTAAAAGGCTGGCATACGGATCGTTGGTATTGGTGCTGGTCACGATAATTATTACCAGTATTATCTATTTGGCACCGGTCGATCCCGCACGACTGACTTTCGGACAGCGCTCCGATGCGGTCACGGTAGATGCCAAACGAGCCGCTCTTGGGCTGGATCAGCCACTCTATATTCAGCTAGGACTTTATTTGAAAGATATCACGCCAATTGCCATCCTGGCAGATACGCCCCAACATCAAGAACGTTATCATTACCAAAAAATAGTACCCTTGGGGAGTCATACCCTGATTGTCAAATGGCCTTATTTGCGGGAATCCTACCAAACGAGTGCTCCGGTCGGAAAGATTCTTGCGGTGGCCATTCCGCGGACGTTGATTCTCGCCTTTGCGGCAATTCTTTTAGCAGCCATCGTTGGGATTTCCCTTGGAGTCGTTGCGGCCTTAAAGCAAAATTCCTGGTTTGATCATTTGGCGATTACCTTGTCGGTGGCGGGAATTTCCCTGCCCAGTTACGTAAGTGCTATGATTCTAGCCTTGGTTTTTGGATACTATTTTTCGGATTATACGGGGCTTGAAGTTCGGGGCAGTATTTATGATTTGGATGACTTTGGCGACGAAGCCTATTTTTGGAAAAACCTGATCTTGCCCGCCGTCGCCCTGGGAATACGGCCCATTGCGATCGTCACACAGCTTACCAGAAGTGCGATGCTCGAAGTTCTTTCTCAAGATTATATTCGGACTGCGAAAGCAAAGGGATTGTCGTACTACAAAGTTATTTTTAAACATGCGCTGCGCAATGCCCTCAATCCCGTATTGACGGCCCTTTCCGGCTGGTTTGCCGCGCTACTGGCGGGTGCATTTTTTGTTGAAAATGTTTTTGATTTTAACGGACTGGGCCAGGTAACCGTCAACGCATTATTAAGCTATGATATTCCAGTCGTGCTCGGAGCGGTATTATTTACTTCGGTACTCTTTGTACTCATTAACATTCTGATAGATTTGTTATATGCGGTACTTGATCCGAGGGTGAAGCACCATTGATAGATCGACAGATTGTTAAGCATGAAAATTATGAAGAAATTTCTTTGGGTGCGGGATAAGTTAGGGGAAATAAGATTTGCTGGTTAACCAACTAGCTTTGATATAATCTCTTTTTTGTGCCACCACAAAAATCGGAATGGTGGCGATATAGCCGCTGATTATTATTTTAGGTCTACTGATTTATTTTAGAAGGAGTGTTTTTGGGCGGTTCAAGCGGTGAGGACGAACGAATAACTTTGGATTGGATCACGGCAATTATCGCTCATCGAGTATCCGAAACGTAAAATAACCAAGCATTTTGATCAAATCCTGGTTGAGCTTTTTTCCACGTTCCAAACTGGAAAGGCTGGGCAGGTGATCCGCAAAATAAATCTGGTTATTAGCCATTTCAAATAAGTTGCTGGAAAGACTAAGGCTGTAAGGAAATTTGGGGTTTACTTCGATGATAATATCCGAAACCAGTTTGACAAGGGATTTGTAAGAATAGAATAAACCCGCTTCGTTTTCGTCGTCTACATCGTGAATATGATAAGCTTTTCCTCCTTCCTTAATCACCAATTTATGTAAAAGATGTTCGTTGATGTAAGCATTCCCCGGATTTTCGTCCGTGGCAATCACCAGATTTTCGATGGCAATTTTTAATTTTTTGGTAGGATCTTCAATATTTTTACTGTTTATTTCAATCAGGTATTTTACCCATTCCCAATACCACGAACTCAAAAACAATAGCAAAAAATGTTTATTCTCAAAATACCGATAGATAGATTTTTCGGTAGAATTTATTGCCGCCGCCAGTTTTCTAAAAGTAAACGCCTCAAAACCCAGCTTGTCGATCAATATAATACTATGTTGAATCATTTTTTTTCCCAATTCCGAGTCCTGTGGATCCTTTAGGAAAAGACGGTTATTTAAGTTAAATTTTATCTCCACACCGAACAGTTTTTATGTTTTGTTGTTCTATATTGCTGTAATAAGTGTCAAGATAATAAACATTTCTGACATTTATACATCCGTTAATGCCAGTAAAGCTATCTTTTCTTGTATATTTGGGTTTTATAGCAAATATTATTGATAGATTAATTATCATTGCGTTGTTCTTCTCATTTTTACTTTCATCGGAGCCTGATGTTAAAGACCATCACCAAAAGTTTACTGCTAAAAAAAATTAAATTATGAGTTCAGATGTTAAATCAAGTTCCTTTTTCGGGAACATTAAAAGCGACTTGCCAGCGAGTGTCGTTGTATTTTTTGTGGCACTTCCACTTTGTCTGGGAATTGCTTTAGCCAGTGGAGCACCCCTCTTTTCTGGTTTGATCGCCGGGATTGTGGGAGGTATTGTAGTCGGAGCATTGAGTGGGTCCGCAATTGGAGTAAGTGGTCCGGCGGCTGGTTTGGCCGCCATTGTTTTGACGGCCATCGGTACCTTGGGAGGATTCGAAAATTTTCTGCTGGCCGTCGTATTAGGCGGAGTTATTCAGCTGATTTTTGGAATTCTGAAGGCGGGAGTCATCGGGTATTATTTTCCATCGTCGGTCATCAAAGGAATGCTGACGGGGATTGGAATTATCATTATTCTAAAACAAATTCCGCACTTTTTTGGTTACGATGCCGTGGCGGAAGGTGATTTTGCTTTCTTCCAGAGGGATGGAGAAAATACGTTTTCTGAACTTGGAGTACTACTGAATAACATTAGCATTGGCCCTACCATTATTGCAATTATTGGCTTGTCCATTATGCTGTTCTGGGATAAAGTCCTGGCCAAAAAAGCTAAATTCTTTAAAATTGTTCAGGGACCATTCGTTGCCGTTTTACTGGGAATTATTTTTTACCAGGCGACTAAGGGAACTGCGTACGGTATTGAGTCCAATCACCTGGTAAACGTTCCGATTCCTTCCGACTTTGATTCTTTTTTAGGACAATTCAGCTTTCCTAATTTTGGAGAAATAGGCAACCCGGCCATTTGGATTACGGCATTTACCATCGCTCTGGTCGCGAGTCTGGAAACCTTATTATGCGTCGAAGCAACCGATAAATTGGATCCCGAAAAAAGAGTAACGCCTACCAACCGGGAACTGATGGCCCAGGGAACGGGTAATATTCTTTCTGGAATGATTGGTGGACTACCGATTACACAAGTAATTGTACGAAGTTCGGCAAATATTCAGTCGGGTGGTAAAAGTAAAGCTTCTGCAATTGTTCACGGTTTCCTATTATTAATTTCGGTGGTTTTAATTCCGGGATTACTCAATATGATTCCTTTGTCTGTTCTGGCGGCCATTCTGTTGATCGTTGGTTTCAAACTGGCAAAGCCTGGATTATTTAAGGTGATGTATGGATTGGGATGGAAGCAGTTTTTACCTTTTATTGTGACGGTTTTAGGAATTGTTTTTACGGATTTATTAATTGGAATAGGAATGGGACTTGCCGTGGGGATCGTTATTATTCTTATCAAAAGTTACCAGAATTCTCACTTCCTACACGTGGAAGATAACAGTGATGGACGTCATAGAATTAAAATGACCCTTGCCGAAGAAGTAACTTTTTTTAATAAAGGAGCCATCCTGCACGAACTGGATGAGTTGCCAGAAAGTTCCTATTTAGAATTAGATGTAAGGAAAACAAGATACCTGGACAATGATATAATTGAAATACTAGAGGATTTTATCGTTAAAGCGAAAAACCGAAATATTGATATCAAATTAATTTCAGAAAGAGGAACGGTGGAGAACCCAGCGAGTTTTATCGACTTCTTCCGACTGAATCCAAAACCCCGAACCCAAACCAAACCGTAACCGTTTTTTTTAAATAAAAACTGTTGATGATTACAGATTTTAAGCCGGTTGGCTTTTAGCTAGTTGGCCCTCTATTTACATAAAAAGAGGGCCAACTGACTATATCACCTCTAAATAAATAATCCATGATGACTCCTGTTTTCCGAATGGTGATTTTTTTAGAAATATTACCGTTGTGCAATCATTAATTTACGGTTTGATTTTTTTTCAAAATCCTGCATAAACGGCTCGGCAGTTTTTTTACTAGAGAAGTGACCTACGTAATATCGACGACAGATATTCTTTCCTACTTTGACAAAATCATAGCTGACCAGCTGGTCATAAGCTGCTATGTCCTCTTCAGAAAACCCGAAAGCATTGGCAATAAAGTTTTTGGATTTTTCTTCTTTAAAAACACCCAACTGAACTTTATAATCTTTTTGGTCCGACTCTGTCTTTCCGTAATAATCGGCAGGTTCACTATCTATCCGGCCTCCCTTGTCAGAAAATTCGGATGGCACGGCTTGTTTATACTGATCAAAAACTTCTCCGTAATATACCAGGTTGTCCCAGTTGACATTGCCTTTTCTAAAAGCACCCTTCCAGTTTGGGTTGGCTCGTACGACGGACAAAACCTCTTTGGTTCGGTTATAATCATAGAAAAATGTAGCGTGTCCCTCCTGACTGTCGAGTAGATATACTTTAATCTGATTGCCAACCTGCTCACCGTAAATATTGTTATCGGCAGTTCCGGTATTGGCGTAAAATTTCTGTTCATCTTTGGCAAAATCTTCCCAACTATTATAGGCCGCCAATTGTATGACGTAATAGTGCGCGGAGCTTTGCGCGTAAGAATGACCAGCAAACAAACAGGTAAAAATAATAAGGGATAAAAATTTAATTGTTTTCATGGTAAGGTAAGTTTGATTAAAAAAGGGGTTAATAGACTTCACAAGTTATCAAATATTTCCTATTTTACTAAAATACTTCAATTTTATTGTTGGCAAGATCAAATTAGCCTGTTCTTTCTTTTCTAAAAAACAAGTATCATGTTCAATTAATTAAGGTGGAGTTAACAATTATTTAATGCTGAGGTAACATTGGACTCATAATCAAGGCTTACTTTTGCAGTTAGCTAATTTGCGGTTTAGATTCGATTTGGGTTTTTAATTAGATCCCGAATGAGCCTATTATAATCGTATTTCATAATACTGTTAAAAATATTTTATTTTGAATAAGAGAAATACTGCTTTTTGCGGAAAGCTACTCATGATAGCTATCATAATGCTAGGCTGTAGCCATCAGTCTTCTGCCCAGTTTCTTTCAAAAAAGTTTGGAAAAGGACTGCAAATATTGGGAAAAGATTCCACTTTCTATATGAAGTTTGGTTTTAGATTTCAAACCTTATATACCGGAGAATTTAACCTGGAAGACGCCAATTTTTTTAATCAGGAGGATTATTCCACTGGCTTTGTGATCCGTCGGTCCAGATTAAAATTTGATGGTTGGGCGGTATCACCAAAGTTGACTTATAAATTTGAGTTAGCCCTTTCTAATCGAGATATTAGTGGTGGTATTTCACCGGAGTTTCGTACGGCCCCTAAACTGGTTTTGGATGCTTCGGTTGAATGGAATTTTTATAAAAACTTCTCCGTTCTTTTTGGTCAGCGCAAACTGCCCGGTAATCGGGAAAGGGTCATTTCTTCGGGAGACTTACAATTTGTGGATCGTTCTCGTCTGAATTCACTCTATAATATTGACCGGGACGTTGGTCTGCAGTTCAAGCACAAGCTCAAATTGGGTAAATCCCTGGTCAGATCGACCATTGCCATTAGTGAAGGAGAGGGACGAAATGTAACAGAGGGAAATTTTGACGGCTCGGGCTATACCTTTCGGGTAGAATATTTACCGATGGGTAAATTCAGCTCAAAAGGTGATTATGTTGGAGGTGATATTATAAGAACTAAAACCCCTAAGCTTTCCGTTGGCCTGAGCTATGATATTAATAAAAACGCAGTAAGAGAAAGAGGACAACTAGGGAATTTTATTCAAGATTCCAAAGGGGATTATATAGGAAAAAATCTAAATACATTTTTTGCAGATATGATGTTTAAGTATCAGGGGATTTCTGTGATGGCAGAATATGCAAATAAAAAAACCGGAGATGACGACCCCTTTGTGTTCGAAGAAACAGAAAACGGTCCTCTGGTGATTGGTACTTTTTTTACAGGAACTGGATTTAATTTATCCACCGGATATCTTTTTAAGAACAATTACGAGATAGCACTTCGGTATACCGATATCAACCCGACCGAAGGAGTAGCTAATGATGAAACGCAATATACCCTGGGTCTCTCAAAGTACGTGGTTGGCCATAAATTAAAAGTGCAAACAGATTTCTCGTTGATCGAAAGGGATGAGAGAGATGATGCCTTTTTATTGAGAGCACAGGTGGATATTCATTTTTAAAATTGAGATAGCTTTTTTTTACCTTATAAAATATTTTACTATGGAATTCGGATTTTGGGATATGATACAGATCCTTGGTGCCTTAGCCTTTTTCGTTTACGGAATGAAAATAATGAGTGATGGTATCCAGAGGGCTGCCGGATCTCAGTTAAGAAATATATTACGAAGTATGACCAAAAATCGGTTTCTCGGGGTTTTTACCGGGTTTCTGATTACCGCGCTACTACAATCTTCCTCCGCTACTACCGTTATGACCGTTTCGTTTGTAAATGCGGGTCTGCTTTCGTTGGTAGAATCGGCGGGAGTTATGATGGGGGCCAATATTGGTACGACGATTACTGGTTGGCTGGTTTCTATTCTCGGTTTTAAAGTTAAATTGGCGCATTATTCTATTCCGATTTTTGCCGTTGCCGTACCCATGGTTTTTGCTGGTAAAGGAAAAATTAAATACTGGGGCGAATTCATGATTGGTTTTGCAATTTTGTTTCTGGGACTTAGTTACTTAAAAGGCGCAGTGCCCGATTTGAAGGGAAATCCTGAAGTACTGGATTTCTTAGCTGGTTTTACCGGTTGGGGGATTGGTTCCAGAATTATCTTCGTCCTGATTGGAGCTTTGGTAACGGTTATTGTTCAGTCTTCTAGTGCTGCCATGGCAATAACGCTGACGATGTGCGCTCAAGGGTGGTTGCCATTTGATGTAGCGGCAGCTATGATTTTGGGTGAGAATATTGGTACTACCATTACCGCAGAATTGGCTTCTTTGGTTGGAAATACGCATGCCAAGCGTTCGGCCAGAATTCACTCTATGTTTAATATCATCGGAGTGTCCTGGATGGTAATCTTATTGCCCCTCTTTCTTCCGGTTTTAGCAAAATTCACCCAAAGTATGGGCATGGGAGATCCCTACTCAGCTGCCGGTATGCCCATCGGATTATCTGCTTTCCACACGGCATTTAACTTGCTGAATGTGATTCTTCTACTCGGCTTTGTTCCGTTTTTAGTAAAAGTGGCAATTTGGAGTGTTCCGATGGGTACTGATGATGACGACAATGAGGGTAAATTGAAATTCATTGGTGGTGGGATCCGAACACCAGAATTAGCAACCATCGAACTACAAAAAGAGGTTGGTCATTTTGGTGAAATTACTGCAAGAATGTCTAATTTTGCGAAGACCTTGATTAATTCAACAGATGCTAAAGAGCAAAAGAAAATGTTGAAAAAACTCAAAAAATACGAGAAGATCACCGACCGGCTGGAAATTGAAATCACGGAATATATGACCAAGCTTTCTAATCAGGAAATTACTTCTAAAACTAGTTTGAGACTTCGCTCAATTTTGAATATTTGTAATGACCTTGAACGTATCGGCGATATTTATTTCCAGATATCTAAAGCGATTGAAAGAAAAATTGAAGAAAAAAACTATTTCCTTCCTGAACAAAGGGAAAATATCAATAAAATGATCGATATGGTAGATCATGCTTTTGCCATTATGGTTAAAAACCTAAACACCCCCAGGTATGATAACGTTACCAAAAATGAAGCAGTAATTGCGGAAAAAGCAATCAACGAAATGCGGGATAAATTGCGAAAAGAAAACAATAGTAAAATTGGTACTGAAGATTATAACTCGAAAACAGCTATGATTTATAACAACCTTTTCTCTTCTTTAGAAAAAGTAGGTGACCACATTATTAATGTTTCGGAAGCAGTGGTAGGAGAGATATAAAGTATCATGGTGAAGTGAGGTACGTATTTCAACTCCAACTCCTCAAAGCGGTCTTATCTCACAAAAGGTGAAACTGCTTTTTTATGACAAAAAGGTTATTTAAGAACTCGAAAAGAAGGCGGAGCAGTTGGGTAATATTTTTCAGTTCGCAGAAAATTTCGATTTCTAAAGCTTCTATATTTAGCTGAAAATAACCCCTTCATAAACTGAAAGATAAACTACTATGAAAGAAATATTTCAATACTTCTTACGTCTTGGCTTCGTCGCCTTCGGAGGCCCCGCCGCTCACGTAGCCATGATGCAGGAGGATTTGGTCGAACAAAGAAAATGGCTGACCACCGAGGAATTTCTCGATTATATGGGCGCCACCAATCTGATTCCCGGACCAAATTCCACGGAGATGACCATGCACTGCGGATACCACCGTGGTGGTGCGTTGGGACTATTTGTGGGTGGAATCAGTTTTATCTTCCCGGCCGTGTTACTGACGTTGGGCGTTGCCGTTTTTTTTGAAAAATTCAGTGAAATCGCCTGGGTCGTTCCCATCATCAACGGCATCAAAGCAGCGGTACTTTCTTTCATCGTCGGAGCCATTCTTAAGCTCGGAAAAAAGGCCGTTAAAACCCGGTTCTTAGCGGCCATTGGAGTGGCAGTCGTTATCGTTTCCTTTCTTGGTGTCAACGAAATTCTTTGTATCCTGGCCGCCGGAATTTTGGTTTTACTGTTTCATCTGGCCACCAACAGATCTCAATTAAATAGTAGCATTGCTCCTTTACTTTTCTTCTCCGCCGCTGCGGCCATTCCTTATTCAAAATGGAAATTATTTTTTATTTTTTTAAAAGTTGGAGCTGTTTTGTTTGGAAGTGGTTATGTTCTATTCGCTTACCTCGACGGAGAATTAATTGAACAGGCCGGCTGGTTGACGCATTCAGATTTGGTAGAGGCTATCGCTGTCGGGCAGGTAACACCGGGGCCAGTCTTGTCCACGGCTACTTTTATCGGATATAAAGTGGGCGGATATTCGGGCGCAATTCTGGCAACGTTGGGCATGTTTATTCCTTCTTTTTTCTACGTCTGGTTACTCAATCCTCTGATTCATAAAATGCGTAAAAGCGCTCCGTTAAAGTCTTTTCTGGAAGCGGTAAACGTCGCCGCGGTTGCCGTCATGGTAGTGGTTAGTTTAAAAATGGCAGAGAGTATTCTGATTGATTGGAAAACAGTGGTGATCTGTACACTTTCCTTTTTTGTGTATTTTTATTTTAAAAAAATTAATACGCTCTGGATTATTTTTGGTGGTGCGGTGTTGGGTTTTGGGTTGTCTTTTTTGTGAGGATAATAAACAATGCCCTTTAGGTCATAAAAAGATTAAAGGGCATTTTTTTTAATTAAAAAATTATTCCTCACTATCCTTGACTATAAAATAAATTCTAACGAAATAAACTTCAATGTCAAAAGCCTTTTTTTTTAGATTCATTATTCTGATATTAACTCAGGTAATACTGCAAGATGAGGTATCGGCTCAAAAAAATATCCGAGGATTTGTGTTTGAGAATGATCAAATGAACCCAAATTTTTCAACTACCCGTCAAGACACATCTATTAGTTATTGGATGGAGGAATTAGTTCAAACAAGTAATCATACCTACGGACTTAGTGGAAGACAGCGTGTATTTTCAAAAAATAAAAGTCCAGAACCGGCCGACCAATTGCGTTTTTATTTAGAGGAAAGATTTAAAGATTCGACTAAAAATGTTTTTGCCACCAAAAATTTTAATACCATTATTATAGCTCCTGATGATCCTGACGAATTAATATTATCCAATGAGAATTATCAAAGAAAAATGGATTCGGCCTTATCTAGGGCTCAAAAAATTCTGGATTGGTGTATAGAGCAAAATGCGGATATGAACTTCTATCTCTATCAGCCTTTGCCAAAATTAACTAGTTTATATGGTGAAGCTTATAAACTGACAGAAGAAGATTGGGATGATTATTATGATTATTTGAATGGAATTTATAACGACTGGTTTACGGAATATCATGATCAGTTGACGGCTGATTACCCCTTTAATTGTATAAAGATGATCCCGGTTGGGGCTATTGTAATGGAAGTTTTTAATAATCAAATTTTTGAAAAAATTCCAATACATAGTATTTATAGGAATGAAAATAATCATGGCCATGCGACTATCTCGTTTTTGGCTGCCTTGACCTCTTATATGATAATCTATGAAGAAAAGGCTTCCACTGATTTTATGTATGAACATACGGTAGCTGATGTCGTTCATCCTAACATTACTTTTAAACATAAGCAAGTGGTAGAATTAATTTGGCAGGAACTTCAAAAGCACCAATACAGTAATGGAGATTCCCGGGTATTTTGT
>CALLLR010000115.1 GCA_938008185.1 uncultured Saprospiraceae bacterium | reverse complement strand
TCACAAAGCCAAGGCTCGCGTCTTCTTCCCGCACTACTAAGGTTTCCTTAAAAATGGGAAAAATATCGGAGCTATACATTTCTCCTTTAAAGGTGACATCTTCTTTGACAAAATCATCCAGATGATTAAAACTGAATTTGGACAATTCAAAATAAAAAGAGTCTCTTTTGTAAACGCCGTTGAGCGTCTCCTGGTAATCGTAAAATACGTAGGAAGGCCCTTTGGTATTGTAAGATGGAAAAATGGGCAGTTCTTCTTTACCCGATTTATTTTCCGGCGCGTCAATTAATAAAATACCGTTACCGTGCTCAATTCGGGAGGAAATAGAGAGGGCTTCCGGTTTCCCGTTTTCGTCTTCCACTCCCGTAGGAATGAACAAGTCAAAATAACGAACGGAGTCTATTTCAATCTGATTTTTTTCGTAAACATAATGCATGTTTTTACCTTCCAGAATCCCAAATCCGGCAAAGATTCTACCGTCAAAATCCATGTCCCGATTGCCTTTAAAAACGATGTTCTCGTTAAACGGTTTGAGGGCTACCTGCTGCACAGGGCTAAACTCCACATTTCCGATACCCTGAGCATCAATCGTGTTGTTTTTCAGATCAAGTACGGCGTTGGTTTTTGATGAATTTGATACTATTTTCAAAATATCAAAATCCACTTTTTTGGCCGCAGCATCGCTGTAGTGATACACTTTGTCTTTTACAAAAACTTCCTGCTCGTCCGCATCGTAATTGATAAAACCCTGAGAAACTAGATCATAGAGTAAACTCTGGATGCTGGTTACGTCAAATCGCGGATTCATTTTCTTGGCGAGACCATTAGCGTCAAGGTGACGGACGCCTTCCTGTTCGGCGTAGGCACGGATGGCCGTCAAAGGATTGCTGGTAGAAATATTCTGAATACGCCGCAAATCTCCTTCATTAAAATAATGCAGCGATTCGAACTCTACCGCACTGGCGTTGGAAAAACTAACCACACTGGTTCCCAATAACAAGCTGTCACTATTCATCTTCCACAACATATTGTCTACGTTAATATTCATGTTTTGTTGAGAAGAGAAGAAAGGATTTCGGTCACTTCCTCTTTGTCCCCGGTAAAGTTGCATTTCCTGTTTTGGAATATCAAATTTAATATTGATAGAAGGATGATAAAGAGAATCTTTACCGCTGTAAATAATCATTTCGGTTTCTTCGGATGCGATTCGTTCATTTTTTCGAATCACAAAATTTTCGGAATATCCTCGGAACCGTTTTTTGTTACCCTCTTTAATGGTGATGTAGGCTTTGTTTTCTTTGCTACCATATCCGTAAACCGTCGTACCGTTTAATTTAAAACCTCCCTGATAACTGATTCCTTCCCCAATATCATCTATTTTTAAAAACTGATCATAGGATTCAAATCGGGGGTAAGAACCATCCTCCTGATTTCTACGGGTCATAATTTTATCTTCAAATTTTCCTTCTACTTTTTTCGATCCAAAAATATCCGGATAATTCAGGGTCGCTTTGTTGACGCGGTATAGACTCTTTTTTACATCAATAAAATAGGTGTCGAGGACGGCGGTAATATCGAAGCTTTCGCCGAATCTTTTCCAGTCGACAAAACCCCCTTCTCCCGTCCATTCTAACTCGGTCGGATAATATGTTCCTTTGGTACCAATAATCATAATCGTATCGGCTTTTCGAAAACCGTAAATGTCTACCTTATCATAATTTACGGATGGTTTTTCCTCTTTGTATTCTAATTTGAAAGCATCGGCCTGCGCCAACCAGTTGACGCCTACTTTGGGTTCGCGGAAAGTACCGTGTTCAAAGAAGTAATTGGAAAAATCCAGGTAATTCTGGTAAGGTTTTAATTTTCTACTTTTTATATCTCCCAGCATTCCATCGAGTACGAGGTGCCAGTCTTTGAACTGCTGTTCGCCATTTTCCAGTTTTTTTACTTTCACCAGAGCGGCCAGATAATCGATAAAATAAGGGGAGGGCCGCATTTTATTAAGCAACATGGCATTACTTGTTTTGACCAATTGATTAAATTCATCGTCACTAAAAATCCCTGCTTTAAATTGCTCCTCGTAAGCCCGATAAGCTTCTTCCATTTTCTTTTGCCTACTGGAAGTCATAAACGTCTTGAGCTGTTCCATATATTCGGAAGGTACCGCCGAAAACTCGCTTAGTTTTTGCGCATTTAATAAAAAGGTAGTGAGTAAAAATAGGGTAATAACGAATAGAATTCTTTTGAACATAAGATTAAAATTTTGCCATTTTAAAAACGGCACAGAAAAAAGGTGAATCAATTTAGGGAAGTTTTTAAACAACTTCATGGTAAAGGTGCCTCCTAATACTACGGCGTCCCTTAATTTTTGTTTAGTTCTTTTATCAAGTACTTAGCACCATACAAATCCAGTTTTCCCGGGTTTGTATCTCTTGTAGCGTAAAGCCTTGTTGTTGGGTCGTATTTTGCAGGAGGTCGGTATCTTGCTGGATAAATCCGGAAATTAATAAATAACCGCCTTTTTCCAACTGATTATACAACGTTGGCAGGCTCTTTAAAATTACGTTGCGGTTGATATTTGCCAGAATTATCTGATAGTGGTTCTTTTCCAGCTGATCCAGCGTCCCTTCGTAAGTGGTTATTTGGGAGCAATTGTTCAGTGTGATATGCTCCAGCGTATTTTCGACGGCAGGAGGCTCAATATCGACCGCATCCAGCGCGGTGGCGCCCATTTTTTCCGCCAAGATGGCCAGAATTCCCGTTCCGCAGCCATAATCCAGGACTTTTTTATCCTTAAAATCCAGTTTTGCCATCTGATCGATCACCATCCAGGTCGTGGCGTGGTGTCCGGTTCCGAAGGCCATTTTAGGTTGAATTTGAATTTCGTGGGTGACCGGAGGATCGAAAGGAGGGTGAAAATCCGTTCGGATGCCACAGAAATCTCCTACGCGAATCGGGCTGAAATTCGATTCCCAGACGGTATTCCAGTTTTGGTAAGGGATGACGGATTGCCTATAATTAAAGTCAACCCGCTCTTTTAAATTATCCAGATGTTTCCGCATTTCTTCGGTATCGTCTTTGGCGGGAATATAGGCTTGCAGGATCTTTTCTTCTACCTCAAAACTATCAAAAGGAAGGTCTTGAATAAAGGCGAGAAGGAGTTCCGGCTCGTTGGTATTAAAGGTAAATTGGTGGTAGTCCATTTTGGTTGCTGTTAGCCGTCTTGGAATATTGAATGATGAGTATCGAATATTGATTTTTAGGTTGGCTGCATCGGCAATCAAAAAATCCGCACATCCAAAAATCCGATATCTAGTCGTAGACCTCCTTCCGGCAAGACTTCAACGTATTCATCAACAACGCCGTCACCGTCATCGGTCCGACACCACCGGGCACGGGCGTAATAAAACTGCATTTGGGAGCCACTTCGTCAAATTTAACATCTCCGGCCAGGCGATAACCCCGTTTGCGGGAAGCATCATCGATCCGGTTGATACCAACGTCAATGACCACCGCACCTTCTTTGACCATATCCGCCGTCACATATTCCGGAATACCGAGCGCCACAATCAGGACGTCGGCCCGCCGGCAATGTTCGGCTACGTTTTTGGTACGGCTGTGGCAAAGTACGACGGTCGCATTACCGGGACTCGCCTTCCGGGAAAGAAGAATACTGATGGGCGTTCCGACAATATTACTTCTGCCAAGTACGACACATTCTTTTCCGGAAATATCAATGTTATTACGATCCAGCATTTGCAGAATGCCAAAAGGCGTGGCCGGTAAATAGGTCGGCAGTCCTTGTGCCATCCGCCCAAAATTAGTGGGGTGGAATCCGTCCACATCCTTTTTGGGTTCGATGGCAAGGGTGATTTTTTGCTCGTTAATGTGTTTAGGCAGCGGGAGTTGTACAATAAATCCGTCAATTTCCGGATCCTTGTTTAGCTTATCGACAATCTCAAGTAGTTCGCTTTCGGTCGTTTCCGGCCCTTTTTCGATCAGCGTAGAATTAAAACCTACCTTTTCGCAGCTTTTCACCTTATTGCGGACGTACACCTGCGATGCCGGGTCGGCTCCCACGAGTACCGCGGCCAGATGAGGTGGACGATTTCCCTCGGCTACGTAAGCGGCGACCGTTACGGCAATTTCTTCCTTGATGGTATTGGCCAGTTCGCGGCCGTCGATTAGTTGCATATTTTGGTTCTGATGATGAAGGCGCAAAGGTACTTTTTTTGTTGAATTGTTGAGCACGTTTACTAAACTTTATCGACCACCTCAGCGGTTATGCACCACCGTTCTCTACTTTGATAAACGTTATACGCATAACGTTAAACCTCGACTTTAGAACCAACCTCAAAAACGTTTACCAAACTTCTCCAAAGTATCCTAACTACCCGTAATTTTTTACATTTAAGTTTAATAAACGTTCAACGTTCAATAACCAAAGATGAAAATGGCCTTGTCCACAACTTTGTGTCATTTTTTTTCTAATGATTCTAAACTTAAAAGTAAACGGCTATTTTACGATAGAAGAGAATCATTCAATATTCAATGATTGAACATTCAAAATTCAATATTCCCTTCTCCAAGTCTAATTAAAATAGTGATTTTTAAGAATTAATTCACAAATAAATCATATTTCTATCACCAAAAGACTTATCTTTACCTTTTAATTAAAATTTTAGTACACTTTAGTTTAAGATCAATAATTTATGGGCGGTACAAGTATTATCACCAAACGATTTATTAAATGTCATAACAAATTACGGGAAGACAACCGGGTTCGGTCCAGCCGGCAATTTGCTCTTTCTCTGGATTATCTACCACAGAGTTTGAGTGAGATTCTAAAGGGGCGACGGGATGTGACCATCGAACTGCTGCGAAAAGCCGTAGAAAAATACAAAATCAATCCGGTCTACATTTATACCGGAGAAGGGCCGATGTTTATGACCGAAGAAGATCACAAGTCTTTTCGGGTCCTGACTATAGTCACCAATGCGCAGGAAGACGAGCGGATTGTCCACGTGCCCATTCCCGCGCAGGCCGGATACGCCGCGGAGACCTCCGATCCCACCTATATCCAGGATTTACCCACCTTTACGTTGCCCGACTATAAGTATAAGATTGGGACCCACCGGTCATTTGACGTGTCGGGAGACAGTATGGAACCGACCCTGTTTGAAGGCGATAAGGTGATTTGTAGTTTTCTGGAGCCGACGCTCTACGAAAATGCCATGAAAGACAATTATGTCTACGTGATTGTGACCAGAGGCGACGTCGTAGTTAAAAGGATAACGAATATGCTGAAAGAGAAGAGTCAACTACTCCTGCATTCGGATAACAACTTTTACGAGGATTATACCGTTAATTTAGGGGATATCCGGGAGATCTGGTACGTACGGGCGAAGATCAGTCCTTTTTTGCCGAGTCCACAGAATATCCAAAATTCGTTGCACGAAGAAATGCGACAATTGAAAACCATTATCACCAAACAGGGCCAGTCTATCCAAAACCTCAATATGACGGTTGGAAAAGCACTGGATAAAAAATAAAAAGAGATGAAGATTACAGGAAAAGTAGTTTACCAGAATATCGGGATGGGATGCTGGGGAATCGTAGCCAGCAACGGCAAAGAATACCGTCCGGTCAACATGCCCGAACAACTGAAGACCGAAGGCGCAAAAGTGACGGTGAGTGCCAGCTCGGTAAAAGAGGAAGTATCCATGTTTATGTGGGGAACCCCCGTGAAAATCACCAGTTTTGAGACAATTGGGAGTTAGGAATTGGAATTGGAATTGGAATTGGAATGTCCTTGGCAGGAGATGGAGATTTGGTAAGTTGGGGTGCGTTGGAAATTGAGTTAACTGATTAGACACCGTGTATTTAGTGTTTTTGCGTCTTCGTGGCAATAAAAAAATAGAAAGTGAATTTTATCATATACGATCTGGAGGCGACTTGCTGGGATTTTAAGAGTGACGAGTACGTTCAGGAGACCATCGAAATCGGGGCTGTAATGATGAATCGTTTTGGCGAACAGCTGGGAGAATTCAATAAATTTGTCCGACCGATTTTACACCCCACCTTATCCGCGTATTGTCACGAACTGACCTCAATTGATCAGATTTTGATTAACCGCTCTGATAAGTTTCCCCGGGTAATTGAATCCTTTAAAGAATGGGTGGGTCTTTTTGACGACGAAGAATACGTGCTGTGTTCCTGGGGCAGCTTTGACCGAAAGCAGCTGATCCAGGATTGTCAATTGCACGACCTGGAATGGAAATGGGTCGAACACCACCTAAATATTAAACAACAATACCAGGATATGAAGCGCCTGCACCGTTCGTGTAGTATGTCGCGGGCCTTACGCACCGAAGGAATCGAAGCACTGGGAACGAAACACCGGGGGATTGATGATGCGCGGAACCTGGCGGAGATTTTTGTGAAGTTTCGGGATGAGTGGGTGGTGGGGTAGGGAAATCAATATTCATCAATATTGGTTGTCAACCGACTAAACCAGCTATACAAGAGTCTTGAGTATTGTAATTTTTTAGACTGTTTGATGGGCGGTAAATAGTTATGCAAACCGTTATATTCAATATCAAAAACAATGCAACAATTATGAAGAAGCAATTAGTAAATCTTATTTTTGTCATTCTTGGGATTTCAGCCTTACATGCACAACCCAAATATCTTAATACTGAAGCCGATTTGGAAAGCAGAGTTGATGATCTGATTAGCAGACTTACCCTTGAGGAGAAGGTTGATCAGATGCTTATGAATACCTCCGGCATTCCCCGCCTTGAAATTCCGCCTTACGATTATTGGAATGAAGCGCTTCATGGGGTTGGGCGTTCTGGTAAAGCAACTATCTTCCCCCAGGCAATAGGTTTAGCAGCTACTTTCGACAACGAGCTAATTCACAGGGTTTCATCGGCGATCTCCGATGAGGCCCGTGCTATGTATAATGTGGCCCAAGCTGCCGGAAATTATAAGAGATATGCCGGATTAACCTTCTGGACTCCTAATGTTAACATCTTTAGAGATCCTCGTTGGGGACGAGGACAGGAAACCTACGGAGAGGATCCATATTTAACAGGGCTGTTAGGAGTGGCTTTTGTCAATGGTTTGCAAGGGGATAATCCTAATTATCTTAAAACAGCTGCCTGTGCAAAACATTTTGCTGTTCATAGTGGCCCAGAAAAACTAAGACATGAATTTAATGCCGTGGCCAGCCAAAAAGATATACATGAAACGTATCTGCCGGCATTTGAAGCGCTTGTTAATACAGGCGTTGAATCGGTTATGTGTGCTTATAACAGAACTAATGGTGAACCTTGTTGTGCAAGTAATTATCTGCTTACAGAAGTCCTATTCGACAAATGGGGGTTCAAAGGTCACGTGGTGAGTGATTGCTGGGCTTTGGTTGATTTTTATTCAGATATTGGTCATGGTACCGTCTCCAATAAAGTTGAAGCTGCTGCATTAGCTTTGAAAAGCGGTGTAAATGTTAACTGTGGAGATACCTACCCTGCTTTAGTGGAAGCGGTAAAGAATGGTTTAGTAGATGAATCACTCATAGATGAAAGACTGAAACCGCTGCTTAAAACAAGGTTTAAGCTTGGTATGTTTGATCCTCAAGAATTGAATCCATACAACTCAATTTCGTATGCGGTTGTTGACAGCGAAGAAAATAGAGCGCTTGCACGTGAATCGGCAGCCAGATCTGTTGTTTTACTTAAAAACAACGGGATACTTCCTTTGAAAAATGATCTGAACAGATATTATGTGGTGGGACCAAATGCAGCCTCCATTGATGCTCTTTTAGGAAACTATTTTGGTGTTAATTCAAATATTGTCACTTTTTTAGAAGGGGTCACATCTGCCGTTGCTCCAAGCAGTCAGGTTCAGTATAGTCCCGGAACTACGCTGGACAGAAAGAATGTTAATCCGGTGGATTGGTCAACAGGAGAAGCTGCTAAATCAGATGTTACCATTGTTGGAATGGGTTTGAGTAGACATCTTGAGGGAGAAGAGGGAGAATCTATCTCATCTCCATATTTTGGAGATCGTTTGAATTATGATATTCCGGAAAACCAGCTGGAATATCTTAGAAAAATTAAAAGTCACGGCAAACCAGTTATTGTGGTTATTACCGGTGGATCTCCAATGAACCTTTCAGAAGTTCATGAGATAGCTGATGCAGTATTATTAGCGTGGTATCCGGGAGAGGAAGGCGGTAATGCAGTTGCTGATATTATATTTGGAAAGATTTCTCCATCAGGCAGATTACCTATCACTTTCCCGAAATCACTGGATCAGCTACCCCCATACGAAGATTACACAATGAAAGGCAGAACCTATCGCTATATGATAGAGGAGCCTTTGTATCCATTTGGATTTGGATTAAGCTATGGCTCCTTCTCATATAGTGACCTGAAGCTATCAGCTTCAAAATTAAAAGAGGGAGAAACAGTGGAGATAAGCTGCAATGTGACAAATGTGGGTGAATATCCATCAATTGAAACAGTGCAACTTTATATTACAGATGATAAAGCTAGCGTTGAGGTGCCGCTGTTTTCTTTAAAAGGTGTTAAATCTATCAATTTAAAACCAGGTGAGCGTAAAACGGTAGCTTTCAACATTACCCCCGATATGCTTGAGTTGATTAATGAGCAAGGAGATGCCATTATGGAAAAGGGAGATTTTACCCTTACTATATCAGGCAGTTTACCAACTGAAAGAGCAATAGAGCTAGGTGCTTCCAAACCGTTGAGCACAAAATTAACCTTGAAATAAAAAACTTAAAAAAACAAACCATGACAAACAAACTATCCCTCCTCTTCCTTCTTCTCCTATTTTCCGTTACCGGCCTGTCCGCACAGAAAAAAATGAAAAAAGGCCAGATTACCTACAAAGTAACCGAGGTAAAAAGCAAAAAAGCCGGCACCCGGATGCTGGAAGGCATGGAGATGCAGCTCTATTTTGACGGTCCTTTGCACAAACTCGAACTCAATACCATGGGCGGGTTAATTCAGATGGCGACCATCAGCGATTTGGAAAAAGAAACCCACGCGTCGCTCTTTAATATGATGGGACAAAAAGTAAAGGTATTGGAGAATTCGCTGCCCAAGGCGAATGCGAAGAAAAAATACCAGATTACTTACCAGCGCGACCAAACCAAAACCGTGGCGGGATATCCCTGCTACCAGGCGGTCATGACCAGCCCCGAAGGAACCATCCTGACAGCCTATGTGACCAATAAAATCAAGGCACGCCACCCCTATTTTGTCAAATTATTTGCCGGATTGGAAGGCTGGCCGATGCAATATACCATCGATAATAACGGAATGCGGATGACTTTTACGGCCCAGTCCACGAATGCCAGGGCCGACGTTTCCGGCGTATTTTTGATCCCGGAGGATTATGAGGAAAAAACGCCGGAAGAACTAAAAAGTATGATGGGAGGCTTTGATTTCGGACTTTAGATGGAAAAATTCATAGAAATACCTGAAAAAGAAAAAAAATTTCAAATATAAATACCTGATTAACAGTTTTTTAACTTTAAAATGCCGCGATTTTGATAAAAACTCTTTCATGGTATTGGATTTATCGTTACCTTTGTTATGTTATTTTAGACGAGTTTCCCTTGTATTGACTTTAGTTTTTGTTATTTATTAGCACTTCTTAAATCCACATTGAATTCTCTTCTGATTTTTTCTTATTTATTTTA
>CALLLR010000114.1 GCA_938008185.1 uncultured Saprospiraceae bacterium | reverse complement strand
GGTAAAACAATTTCGAAAAATAAAGCCCACTTTTGTTGAAAGACGAAGGTGGGTTTTTAAATTTTCTATCATGTCCGATTTTATTATTCGAGCAATTCGTAAAGCAGATAATGCGGAGGTAGCAAAAATTATTCGTACCGTGATGACTTCTTTTGGTGCCGTTGGAGAGGGTTTTTCAATAGAAGACCCCGAAGTGGATCAAATGTACGAAGCGTATCAAGGAAACCAGTCGGAGATGTACGTAGTGGTTGGAAAAGAGGGAAAGGTGATGGGGTGTGGAGGGTTTGCTCCTTTGATTGGTGGTGATTCTGATACCTGTGAATTAAGAAAAATGTACTTTTTACCGGAAGCGCGGGGAAAAGGGTTAGGACGAAAAATGCTTGACATGTCTTTGGTCGGAGCGAAGAGAGCAGGGTTTAAAAAATGTTATTTAGAAACTTTAGTACATATGAAATCCGCTAGACGACTTTACGAAAAAGCAGGATTCTTACCACTTACCTGTTCTCTTGGTAACACTGGTCACGGTAGTTGCGACAGCTTTTATCTAATAAAATTATAGTGATTAATTAAAATTTTGCCGGTCAGTGCGGTTGAATAAACCAAATAGCATTTAAACCGATTTTCAAATTCTGGTTGGTATTATTCAATAATCTTATAGAGTTTGGCAACCTCCAGAAATTCTCCGTCCTCTACGATGGTAGCCGTTACCAATACTTCACCTCCCGCTTTGGTTTTTTTCAATACCTTGATCATCTCATTATTAATAGCACCCGTACTTTCGGCTTCGCTAAACGCACGATTGCGCTGATAGGCAATCACCAGACTACTAATGTCTAGGTCATTACCGAATTCGTCTCTGACTACGACGGCCTCTTTTACATTATTTAATAAATCAGTCTGAGTGGTTTGTTTAACTGCCAGTGCTCCCCAGTGAATAGTATGTCTTTGCGAAAAGGCAGGCTCTACCGTTTTAAGAGCAAAAAGGATTGGTAAATCCATTTCAACGGCCACTGGACCTAAATCATTTTTAGCAGGAGACCAAGCAGGAAACATATTGACAACCCGAAGGGCCTCTTCGTCGCAGCCACCACCGATTTGATTCATCACTTTGGCATTGGTTACTTTTCCAGTCTTAGATACGGAAAAACGAACGTAGACAGTTCCTTCAATATCTTCGGCTTGCGCTTGCTCGGGATAAATCAGATTTCGGGAAATAAAATCAATCAACGCTCGGTTAGAACAGTTTCTTTTTTCATCGGAAAAATCAGCATGGATTTCACATCCCGAAAAGTAGGGCATCTCTGCTACGGTCACTTCCATCTCTACGTCGGATTGTGCCGATAGTCTAAAGCAAAAAATGCTAAAACAAAGGAAGAATAAGGTAATTTGTCTGATCATTGTATTGGGTTTGAATAAATTTCTAATATTCAATAATTAGTAAAATAGCCAAACCCCGCGCCAAAATCCAGCACAGAGAAGCATTTAAGAAATATTTAATCAGTTTTTGGGAACCCAACGAAGCGTGAAGTATTTAACGACTTAATTCAGTAAGCGTGGTACGGATACTTGTCAAATCATTTTTGGCAGGACGCTGGGCAAAGCTACCATTCTTATTGACGATATAATACTGAGGTAAAATCCGAACTTCGTATTTCAGGGCTATGTCCGAATCAATATCTCCGTCGGCCATCACGTTAACGCCACCAAAATCCATTTGTCTCACCGTTCTGCGCCAATCTTCGGCGTTACGGTCGAGCGAAACGTTAAGAATGACAATACCCTGATTTTCCATATCGTTAATAAAAGGTTTGAGGTTATTCATTTTTTTCATGCAAGGGCGACACCAGCTGGCCCAAAAATTCAAGTAAACCACTTTGCCACCATACTGAGCGAGTTGAACTGTATTTTCGTCGATATCTTTTAAGATGAAGTCCGGAGCCGGAGAACCTTCTGCGTAGCGGGACGCTTTTTGGTACGCGTAATTGACCTTTTCTTCGTAACCCAAATATTCGGTATTATCGATAAAAGCCCAGTATCGGCCCAGGACACTGTCTAATTTTTTATCTAAAAAAGCTTTGTATAACATCTCTGACTGAACAAAAGCCTGAGTGTTGCCCATTAAATTATTTGTCGCAAAATCATATTGTTTAATGTAAGGATCGGTTTTATCTCCCGTTTTTTCGTACCGGTAATTAACCACTGCGAGTACGTAATCCCGATAGAGATGATTCCCAATTGATCCGCCTACCAGTGGAATTTCATCCAGAAATTTAAAATAAGTATCCTGTAAATCGTAACGACCTTTATATAGATGTCCAAACATGAGTTTGTTGTAAGCCCAGTCGTAGATAAATTCCGTTTCCATAAAATTGACAAAATCAGGAGTAAGCTTATTTGGATTATTTTTACGGTAGAGGTCTAGTTTAGCGAAAGCCCGATCTTTTTTAAACTGTAATTTTCCAGAGAAGGCTTCCGGCGTAGTATTTCGCATATCCTTGTCCTGAGTGGGCAAAGTGGAATACCAAAAAATTTCTTTTCTGAACTGTACTTTTTTAAACTGATTGAGTTCTTTGGGATATTCTTTTAAATATTCTGCCAGGAACGTATTATCTGCTCCTCCCCTTTCACCAAATAGTACATCATATGGATACCTTCTTCCATTGATGTTGATACCTAAGGTATCATTAGGTTCTAAATAAATTAATTTTTTTTCTCGGCTGTAAATGAGGGTAGCATATTGAGGTTCCCGCACGTTGATCCCAAAAGCGAAGGTACCATCTTCCAGAATATTGGAAGTATATTCTTCGGTATCACTGGTCATATAACGAACGTTGAGCTGAATGGTAATCTCTTTTTCGAGACTGACCCGATTATTAATTTTACCAAGTACCAGCGTATTGGCGTCAGTAATCTGTCCAGCTAAATGGATATTGGATAATAGGAGAACGGAAATAAAAAGTAAAATGCGATTCATACGATTTACTATCACCAGGATAATTTAAGTGAAAAAATGTAAGCAAGACAGAAAGTCAAAAAGTGTATTTACAATAAAGAAATTTGATTTCTGTTTTAAAGGTCAGTCAGGGAGGAATTTAAAAAAAGAAAGTTAGCTTCATGTCATCTCTATGCAAATATAAGCGTTGTACAGCACTTCTGCCAGTTCCTATTTCTATTTTAAAAAATGAGTTTCCTTCGTCCTACCCTATAAAACTTTAAAAAAACCTATTTTATTTTATGGAATTTTTCTTCTTCGAGCATCATAGTAGAAAAAAATGAAAAAACGCTGGAAAAAACAACTCGATAATTCTCTTTTGGAAGAAACCCTATCCCAAAAACTGGCAATTGATCCGCTAGTAGCCCGTATGCTCACCCACCGTGGCATCAGAACTTTAACGGCAGGTCGAAATTTTCTGTCTCCGACGCTTGATCGTTTACATGATCCCTTCTTAATGAAAGACATGACCGAAGCCGTCCAACGCCTGGATTTTGCCATCCAAAATGGGGATCATATTTTATTGTATGGTGATTATGATGTAGATGGAACAACTTCGGTAGCCATGATGTACCAATTTCTAAAGAACTACACGGATGAACTCACCTGTTATATTCCGGATCGCTACCGGGAGGGATACGGGATTTCTAAAGCTGGAATTGACTTTGCTGCCGAACGGAGCGTAGATTTGATCATTGCCATGGATTGTGGTATCAAAGCCATTGACAATATTGCCTACGCTAACGAAAAAAATATAGATGTCATTATTTGCGATCATCATCTGCCAGGAGCGAACCTACCGGCGGCGGTGGCGGTACTGGACCCACTGCGGGCAGACTGTTCTTATCCGGATACTCGGCTTTGCGGAGTTGGGGTGACCTTTAAATTAATCCAGGCTTTCACTCAATTTCGGGAAGAAAGTCCGGAAATATGGCATCCTTTATTAGATCTCGTAGCGATCGGAACAGCCTGCGATATTGTCCCAGCGCTGGGTGAAAACCGAATTCTTCTGCGAGCTGGATTGGAAAAGATGAATACCCGACTGCGGCCCGGCCTAAAGGCCATTTTAGACCAGCGAAAAAAAGAAAGCAAACTTACGGTAAGTGATATGGTATTCGGTGTGGGGCCAGTTTTAAACGCTGCGGGTCGGTTGGATGATGCGATACTCGCCGTTGATTTATTATTGGAAAATGATTCGGGTGAAGCGACGCAAAAGGCCAGTATATTACAGTATAAAAATGAGGAGCGTAAATTTTTGGATCAACAAATCTTGGCCGAGGCCCGGCAAAAATGGGAAGGTAGTCCTGAATTTACTACCGCCAATAGCATCGTACTATTTGAGCCACACTGGCACCGGGGTGTGATTGGAATTGTGGCAAGCAGAATGGTAGAAAAGTTTCAGCGTCCCGTTATTCTGTTAACCGAACACGAAGGGAAACTGGTCGGTTCCGCTCGTTCGGTAAGTACTTATAATATTCACGAGGGAATTGCAGCCTGTAGTCATCTGTTAGAAAATTTTGGAGGCCACCAGTTTGCGGCTGGACTAACCCTGAAAAGAACAAAGTTAAAATCCTTTCAGTTGGCTTTTGAAAAGGAAGTCAGCAAATCTATTCAGCCTTTGCAAAAGTCTCCGGTTATTTCAGTTGAGATGATTCTTCCACCAGAAAAGATCAGTCTGGAACTTTGGGAACAGGTACAATGCCTGGCGCCATTTGGTCCGGGGAATAGAAATCCCGTCTTCGTTAGTAAAAACCTAGTGGATACGGGAGGAACCTACCTTTTGAAAAATAATCATTTGAAATTAGCGCTCAAAACGCCAGATGAGGAGCGGGTATTTACCGGAATTGGCTTTGGACTAGGCGAACGATTTTTTGAATTATCCGCCGGAAATTTAGAACTCTGCTACACGCTTGAGAAAAATATCTGGAAAGGAAAGTCCGCCGTACAGTTGAATGTAAAGGATTTACGGACGGCAAAAATATTGCGCAATGAAAAATGAAAAAAATATGCTAATCAAGAGAAAGATTTACTTATGACATAGAAAAAGATGGTCTTTATAAAAAGGGATCGAACAAGAAAAAAAGAGAGGAGAAGAAAAAGAAAAAAGAAGTGCTCTTAAAGCAATCGACCAAACACTACTCACCATAATAAAATGCCTGAAAAAAGGTAAGACTATCAAAGAGACGGCTATTATTACTAAATTGCCCAAAAAGAAAGTCAAAGAGATAAAAGAGCTGATTTCTCAAGTTTCCAATTCAAAAGGATAAGACATTCTGCTAAATCGTAAACCTTAGATACTTAATCGTTTTACCTTTTACGAGGTGCATTTTTTCGTAGTAAGTTTTTATTTCCAATTCTGGAAAATCAAGTGGTTTGCTGTAAATATCTTCCTTGTAGTAAAGCAAGTTTGTTGCCGGATCATCTTTGATAACTTCCAGCGTAAAATCAGAAAGTTGTTTCTCGTCCGTTTTCAAATGTACCAGTCCGCCAGGTTTAAGAATCTTTCGGTAACGATCCAAAAAAGGCGGTGCGGTCAATCGACGATTGGCTTTTCCTTTTTTTAAAAAAGGATCAGCGAAAGTAATCCAAATCTCATCCACCTCGTTAGTACCGACAAATAATTCT
>CALLLR010000113.1 GCA_938008185.1 uncultured Saprospiraceae bacterium | reverse complement strand
GAGACTATTTTTTTATCAAACAATGCGCGCAGAAGGAGGATAGCCGTAGCTACCCGACTGATAAGCAAAGAAGTATGATGAAAAAAGAGACCGCATAAGGTGTCGGTTATTTAGTTCCCGAGGCACTAGAGTTGAATAATTTTCTCTAGCTCTCGGCTACTTTTGGAATTCTTAAACAACTTCAATTATTTATTTTGCTTTCATTTATGTAAAAAAAATGTTAATCAGTTGATTAAACATTCTCATAAAAATTAACATATCGATTCAACAAGCGCAGCGCCTCAACAAGCGCAGCGCCTCAACATCTCAACATTTCAACAAACACCATGATTGATCTTCTTATTCAAAAAGCGACCATTATTGATCCGGGAACTTCCCACGACGGGAAGGTGCGGGACATTTTGATCAAAAAAGGAAAAATAGCGGAAATTAAAAGCCGAATAAAGGCGCCTGTGAAAATCAAAAAACTGGATGCAACGGGTGCTTACGTTTCTCCCGGCTGGATAGATGTCGGTGTACAAACGGGCGATCCCGGGTTTGAACATCGTGAAACACTAACGACCGTTTCCCGGGCCGCAGCAGCGGGTGGATTTACGGCTATTGTTTGTCAACCCAATACCTTACCCGTCATTCATTCCAAATCTGAAGTTTTATATCTTCAAAACAGAGCAAATACAAACCTGGTAGCCGTTTTTCCAATTGGGGCGATTTCCTACGAATGTAAAGGGGAAGATTTGACGGAAATGTACGATATGTATCATTCGGGAGCGTTGGCTTTTTCGGATGGAAAATATCCGATTCAAGATGCGGGACTGATGCTACGGTCTTTACAGTATGTAAAAGCTTTTAACGGTTTGATTATCAATCATCCACAAGAGGATAGTATTAGCAAAAATGCGCAGTTGCACGAAGGGGTCGTGAGTACGACTCTGGGGATGCCCGGATTTCCAGGGATCGCGGAGGAACTGATGTTACAACGAGATATCGACCTTCTGGCCTACACTGATTCCCGCTTGCACGTAACGAATATTTCCACGGCGGGTGGGGTAGCGCTGTTGCGGGCCGCAAAAGACCGGGGACTAAAAATAACGGGTTCGACGCCAATTTTAAATTTAATATTCGAAGATAAAGATTTAGAAAGTTTTGATAGCAATTTAAAAGTATTACCACCTCTACGGGAAAAATCCGATCGCAAAGCCTTGCTGAAAGGTTTGAAAGATGGGACGCTGGATTATATTACCTCCAATCACATTCCACTGGAAGAAGAAGTAAAGATGGTGGAATTTCCCTACGCAAAATTTGGCGCCATTGGTTTGGAAACCGTTTATCCGCTCTTAAATACCTATCTGTCCAAGAAGTTTTCCGTATCCCAAATCGTACAAATGCTGGCCATCAATCCGCGTAAAATTTTACAGATACCACGACCGCCCATCAAGAAGGATAGTACTGCGAATTTGACCATCTTTCATCCCGCCCTGGAGTGGACTTATTCAAAAGAAAATATTAAAAGCAAATCCCGTAATACTTCTTTATTAGGAAAGACTTTTACGGGTAAAGTCCTGGGTGTCGTCAATAACAATAAGATAGAGTTATTTTAAAATTTAACACAATTTTTTAACACCCATCGAGAAAAATGAATTTTTAGTCGAGTTTTTTGGGTAAACCCGCTTCTGGTCGTTACATTTGGTGAGTATTTGTATAAATTTTTTAATCAAAACAATACCATTATGACAACTTTAGACGACGAAAATTTTATTGTTGATCCCGCCTCTGTTTCTCCCTGGCCGATCGCTATCCGTTATGGATTAATTGGGGGATTGATTTACTGTATTTATACGCTGGTCGCAAATATGTCCGGACTCGCCACTGGTGCACTTGGAATGGTTGCCTCTCTGATTTCTTCTCTGTTTGTATTGATTTTGGCCGTAGGTTTAATTGTTATTCCCGTAAAACACCACCGGGATAAGGAGCTTGGTGGATTTATTACCATCGGTCGGGTGATTACGATTGGGGTGGTTGTAACCGCCATTTCGATGTTGATCTCCATTGCCTTCAATTATGTTTATATGAATTTAATTGACCCGGGATACATAGATACGGCGATGGCAAGTATGGAAGAAATGATGGAATCCCTGATTCCCGAGGATCAGCTGGAGCAAGCTTTGATTGATGCCAGAGCGAGAATGGAGCCGGCAGCGATGGCGAAGACGGGTTTGATTATGGCGGTTGTTGTTGGGTTGGTCGTTTCTTCTATTGTAGGTTTAATTATGAAAAAAGATCCACCACGGGTTTGAGAAAATATTAAATTAAAGCTGGATTAGCTAGGATAGCAGCATAAATCCAGCAATTTCAGACAGACCTGATACAACTAAAATTGTGTCAGGTTTGTTTTTTATGTTTATTTTGCTATAAAATAATAAGATGAAAGAAGGAAAATTTAAATTGAGTATTCGGTATGGTGTACTGGCGGGAATTTCGGTTATTCTGTACATGCTGGTCTTTTATTTTTATGATAAAAAAGTCATGCTCGGTCCTAGTGTATTTTGGAGTACTACTTTATTATACATTGTGGGAATGTTTTTTGCGGCCCGGGAAGAACGAAAAGTTCGGGGGACGATGACCTTTCGGGAGGTATTACCCGTAGCATTTTTGACCTATTTGATTGCAAACCTCTTTTTCTTCGATTTTTTGTATATCCTATTTAATTTTGTGGATCCGACACTGCCTGAGTTACAGCGACAAGTCAGCATGGAAGCGATTCAGGAGTCTGGGTTTTCCGAATACGTGGAAGAGGCCATTGAAGAAATAGAGAAATTACCGGCAGAATTTACCTTGGGACAAGCCATTTTTGACTACGTCAGGAGTGCAATTTTCGGTTTTCTCTTGTCGTTAGGTATAGCAGGCGTAACTCGAAACAAATAGGACGTAACTTATCCCCTGATATTTTCGTACTAGTATCAATTAAGGACAAAGGTAAGTTTCAAATGTATTAGCGCTTTTTTTCCTTTGCTTGTAGCCGGGAACAGACTTTTGTCTTTTGCTTCTTGCCTTCTGCTTCTGGCTATTTGCCTTCTTTTATCGCGTTAGAGGGAAGCAAATAGCAAATAGCAATTGCAATTGCAAATAACATTCTAAACTGATTCACTTTAATCATCATCATTTATCACCTAAAAAGGATTTTTACCGTATGGATATTTCCGTTGTCATACCGCTATATAACGAAGATGAGTCGCTTACTGAATTGGAGGCGTGGATTCGTAAAGTGATGGAAGCGAACGGGTACTCTTACGAAATCGTTTTTATTGACGATGGTAGTCGCGATAAATCCTGGTCGGTAATCGAAAAACTGGTCGCAAAAAACCCAAGTGTTCGGGGAATCAAATTCCGGCGTAATTACGGAAAATCCGCTGGCCTCAACACTGGTTTTGAGGCAGCGAGAGGAAACGTCGTGATTACGATGGACGCCGATCTCCAGGACAGCCCCGAGGAGATCCCCGAATTGTACCGAAAAATTACCGAAGAGGGTTACGACCTGGTTTCTGGTTGGAAAAAGAAACGTTACGACCCCATCACCAAGACCATTCCTACTAAATTTTATAATGCTGCCACCCGTTGGATTAGTGGTATTCAGCTCAATGATTTTAACTGTGGACTGAAAGCCTACCGTAGTCAGGTTGTCAAAAGTATTGAGGTGTACGGAGAGATGCACCGGTACATTCCTGTAATTGCCAAATGGTCCGGATTTACTAAAATTGGAGAACAGGTCGTACAACATCAGGCCCGAAAATACGGGGTTACCAAATTCGGAATCTGGCGTTTTATCAACGGACCGCTGGATTTAATTTCTATCCTTTTTGTTGGAAAATTTGGTAAACGACCGATGCACTTTATGGGCGTCATCGGTACCTTTATGTTTATGATCGGACTAGTTACTTTTTTCGGATTAGGAATCAACAAAATCTATTTGCTTACGCAAGGATTACCCGCAAAAAATATCGCTTTAATTTCCTGGTTTTACGTGGCCCTGACGACGATGGTCATTGGTACCCAACTATTTTTGGCTGGCTTCCTCGCAGAACTGGTCGTCCGGAACGCACCTGACCGCAACTCCTATTTGATCGATAAATCCATTGGTAAAGTTAAAAGCATCCGGGAAACAAAAGGAAATGTTTCCGGTAAGGAGGTGGTTTAATCAGGGATTAAATAATCTCTCAATATTGAATATCGTAAAGATCTTAATGAAAAAGATAAATAAAGGTGCTGACCAAAACACCGCTCAGCACCATGGTTCCATCCATTAATCCAGTATAAAAATAATCACTTCGCTGCGGAGTGATTTTTTTTATTAAAATAATCGTTGCCAAATACGTAATGATCAACGCGACCATAATTGGAATTGAATAGTAAAATTCTCGCCAGCAGTAAATACTGATTCCCAAAGAAAATCCGGTCATCCCAGCGGCAATATTTTTAGTTCGCTCTATACCCCATTTTGCTGGCAGCGTTTGAACGGCCGATTGTTCATCAACCTGCAAATCCCGAATGTCAAATGGCAGCGTAATCGCAAAAATAAAAAATACCCTTTCAAAAAAAGTCAGTAGAATACCCTCGTAAGGAAGCAGCCCGTATTCTATGGCGGGTAACAATACGGTGATCCAGGCCCATACCAGGGCGACCAGAAAAATTTTTATATTATTTAAATCTCGCAGACGCTTTTTATTTCCCAGAATCGGAAGGACATATCCCAGCGAGATAAGACCTGGAATGATTAAGGCCAGTTGTGTTGAACGACTCAGGAAAAAAAAAGAAACCGATGCTATCAGTGCTCCTATTCCTGCGTATATTTCGATGTGGCGCTTATGGCCGACAATCACCGTATACCGTTCGAATTGAAAAGAAGCATGCGCTTTGGACATCCCGATGATCCGGTGCAGCGCATATAAAAACAACGTCCCAAAAAAGACAAATCCGGTTAAGGCGTCGAAATAAAATTGTTGTTGGTAAATTAAGGTCGTCTGCCAGAGCAGGGCCAGACTACCGAACGCGATCCAGAAATTTCCGTACAGTATCAAATCGATAAACTTGTAAATGATACTATTTTCCGGAACTTTCATGAAACGTGCATTAGTTCTGAATACAGGGAAATGTAGTTGCTAGTGCCTTGGGCAATAAGTTAGTGAGTTTATGGAGGCAGTAATTTTACAGCTGATCAAGGCAGAAAATCCGGAGTTATGCCGTAGCATAATGAGGAATTTTCTAACGCAGAGCAGATTTAAAATTACCAGTCCATATAC
>CALLLR010000112.1 GCA_938008185.1 uncultured Saprospiraceae bacterium | reverse complement strand
AAGAATATCAACTAAATTTTGGAAAGCGGCTTTCTTCAATTTTTTGGTCTTTTTATCGGTATCAGAAGTTTTATCCAGAAGCACCGAAAAGTAATTGATAATTGCATCAAACTTAGATTGTGTTGCTTCGATCGGCTCGTTGTATTTTACGGCTTTAAATAACATTTCTGTTGCCTGACAAGCATCATTCCATTTTTTGTACTCAGCATGTTTTTCCGATTTCATTCTCCTCATGTAAAATTTATAATTTACGGGTGCGTAGCCGTACAAATAATTTAGTTGAGAAATAGCACTCTTATAAGCTCCGCTTGGATAACCAGCTTTAAAATCATACAATTCTGGTCTTCGCTGTCCTGTATATTCCTTGTAAGCACTAGTAGAAGAACGGTGGGTTCCCGTAGTAGTAACTGTTTTAGTCTGATCTACTTTAATGGTTTTGACGAGAGCCATCGCTTCGTCGCTTAGACCTTCGTCCACACTTATATCACTTTCCTCTGCTTCGGCAACGTCGTCCGATGTAAGAAAAGGATTGTCTTCGAGGTCTTTTTTCTTAGCTGCTGCCTCTGCCTCTTTTTTTAATTCATACTTTGATTTCTCTCCGGGTTTATTCTTGTTTTCAAAAACAAATGGGTTATTTTCCCCGTAGATATAAAGTGTTCCACGTCCATTTGCCGTACCTGAGTAGCTATATTCTGTCCACCGGTCTATGACTTTCCCTTCCTTATTTTTCTTCTCTTTTTTCTGAGAGCTCTTCTTAGCTCCTCCCATCGAGAAACCGTAGATACTTAATACGCCTTTTAAATTTGGGTTTTCTTCGTTGCGGGACCAGCCAAAAATTATCTTTTGGTGTGGGTCAATATCTGTGGCATAAGATCCTTTTGCAAATAGATCGTAGGTTCGATTTTCGGGTTCAATGAAATTTTGCGGAAGTCTTGTTTTTTGAATGGTAGCGACCTGGGTCTTAAATTTTGCCTTTTGGGCGTTTAATCCAGTACCGCTGAAAAAAAAAATACAGAAGATAAAAAAGGGTAAAATTGTTCTTTGCATAACAGTTTATTAATTGTATAGGTTATATAAATAAATTTAAATTTAAAGTTGAAAGTAAAAGCAGCTAAAGTATAATCACAAATTAATACAAATTAAATATAATACCAAATGATTTACATGTTTTCTCCACAAAAAAGTTAATCCCACAAATAATTTTAACTATTTAGTTGTAAATTTTCCTGCAAAAATACTCAAAAATGTTATAAACAATAACTATTTATTTTCCTAATATTACTGTTTTAATTCGCAGAGCTAATTTCAGGACCTTATCAAAGTCAATACCTAGTGCCTCGGGAACTAAATAGCCGACCCCTTATGCGGTCTCTTTTTTCATCATACTTCTTTGCTTGTCAGTCGGGTAGCTACGGCTATCCTCCTTCTGCGCGCATTGTTTGATAAAAAAATAGTCTCGCCTAAGGCATCTTTTACTTTGATCCCGAGGCACTAGCAATCAATCAGCAACTTTTATTTCCCCTCACCGCTCCTCCACTTTCATTACCTGGATAGCCACTAAAGAGATTAGACAATATGCTAAAAAATAATAGAACCCAGCCTGGATTTCTGCGTGAAAACCATCATTGGATTTGGTGGCCAAAAAAGCGAGAAAAATACCTACCACAAATACATCAGCCATCGACCATTTTCCAATAACCCGAACAAAGTCAAACCATTTTTTTCGGCTGCCGATGTTTTTTAAAAACAGTACTAACAACAAAATAACAGCTTTTAGAATCGGGACAATTACACTAAAAAGTAGAATCAGGATGGCGGCCAGCTTATTATTATTGGTATATAAAGTTTCAATTGTCTTGAGAATACTCTGAGTACTTTCATAGAGGGTTATTTCTCCAACCAGGGGTAGGCGTGGGATGATGGAAATTTGCATGACCGGCTGAAATAAACCAGGATACAAACAGGCCAGCGAAGCTAAAATAAGGACAAAAGCAATCCAGTTGCGGGTATTCATAATCGACATTTTTTTTAAGAGCAGCGAAGATAAGAAATTTTGTACTTTTGCAACTATGGAATTTTTTGAAAAAAATCGAATCCGAAAGGCCATTTTTTCAATGCCTGCCGTCACGGGTTTACTGGAAAAATATGGAATTGAAATAAAAAAGTAAAGGCCATACGATTACGCTACCAACTGCTTGGCAACTGGATAATAATCAGTTTTATTCACAATCAAAATTCATGGTTAAATAGTCAAGTTTGATCGAAATTTAAACACTTACCGTAAATTCTTTTACCTTTGCCTCCTAAGAATATCCGTACTATGACCTTTACCAAATTAGGATTACCACAAACCCTCGTTGATGCCCTGGCAGACGAAGGTTATCAACAACCCTACCCCATTCAGCAAGAAGCCATTCCGGCCATTCTTAAGCAGAAAGATATTTTGGGAATTGCTAAAACGGGTTCGGGAAAAACCGCCAGTTTTGCTTTGCCAATCCTGGTAAACCTACAGAAAATTCCACCTCCCGTAAATCGTCAACCACAAGTTCTGGTCGTCGTACCTACCCGAGAACTGGCCATCCAGGTTGGCGGCGTATTTCAACTTTTCAGTAAAGTGTTACCCCATCCGGTCAAAGTGGTTACCGTTTACGGAGGTGTTTCGATCAATCCCCAAATGATGGGCATGAACGGCGTACAAGTTTTGGTTGCCACGCCGGGGCGATTACTCGATTTGACAGACTCAAAAGCATTGCAACTATCAGCCGTCAAAATCCTGGTGCTCGACGAAGCGGATAAAATGCTTAATCTGGGATTTAAAGAAGAAATGAATCGCATCTTATCTTTGCTTCCCGATCAACGACAAAACCTCCTTTTTTCCGCGACGTTAAGTCCGGATCTGGATGGGTTGCGCCTGATCATGATGACCGATCCGGTAACCATCAACTTATCGGTAGAAGAGAAAATAGACCTCGATCTCATCGAACAATCCAGCTATTTAGTTCCCAACGAAAAGAAAGGTCCCTTACTGCGCTACCTCGCAAAAAGTAATGCTTATCCACAAATTCTGGTTTTTGCCTCTTCGGGATACAGAGCGGATAACATCGCAGACAAACTTCGTAAAAACGGGGTTCGGGCAGCCGCCATTCACGGAAAGAAAAGTCAGTCGGCCAGAAAAAAAGCTTTACAAGAATTCAAGGATGGTGCCCTTCCAATATTAGTCTCCACGGATCTGCTATCGCGTGGAATTGATATTGCGGCTTTGCCTTGTGTGATCAATTACGAATTGCCACGCTCCCCCAAGGATTACATCCACCGCATTGGACGTACGGGCAGAGCTAAAAAAGTGGGAATGGCTATTTCTTTTGTTAGTCCGGAAGAACTAACGCACTTTAAAATGATTTTGAAAAAAAATAAGCTTTGGATGGAATTGATTGATAGCAGTTTATTGGATTTGCACGGGTATTGAGAGGTTGTGGTGTTGAAACGCTTCGCTTGTTGAATTGTTGAATTGTTGAATCGTTGAATTGTTTAAATAAAGAATTGGTAGTGTTTTTTTATTAAAATAAAATATCTCATATGATGTATTTGGATAAAACTATTCTCGAAAATGCCTATTCCTACAAAGGCTATCGCAATCTAATTGATCGCCTATTTTCAGAAAATAAGGCCACGGGAAGTGATCATTCTATGGCAATGCTTAATTACACTAGCCTCAATATTGCCCGGATGAATCGTTTAGACCGAAAAGGCCGATTGACGGAAGCTACGCGGTTGATTATGAAAAAAATCCATGAACCGTTAACGTGGCTGGTCATTACGGAAGGCTGGTGTGGTGACGCGGCGCAGATCATTCCGGTTTTAAACCATATGGCCAAGGAAAATGAACAGATTAATTTAAAATTGGTCCTTCGGGACAAAAACCTACCTTTGATGGATGAATTTTTGACCAACGGTGGTCGCTCTATCCCTAAGGTTATTTTAGTTAATACCAATACGCTGGAAGTACTTGGAGACTGGGGGCCACGCCCTTCTCCGGCTCAGACATTGGTGATGAATGGTAAAAAGCAGGGCCAGGCCACCGAAGATTCCTCGCTCAAACAAGAAATTAAAGAAGAGACGTCCAAGCAGCTTCACCTCTGGTACGCCAGAGATAAAACCGTCACTATCCAGGCCGAGTTTTCGACAGTTCTTTCTAAATTAACTGTTCTCTGATTTTGCAACCTTATTTTGCACGCGACGTAAACAAGCTTTCATTAAAGAAAATAGAGTATGATACCTGTTTTAATTTTATGAATTAATAATATTGAATCATGTTTTATTTTTTTGTACCACTTTCACGCACAAGAGTAAATTAAATGAAGCCTTTGTTTTCCGATATTTTCTATTTCATATTTTTTTGTCTAATTCTGACAAGTACACCACTCCAGAGTCAAATAACAAACGATATTCGTTTTACCACCATTGATAATACCAATGGTCTTCCAGAAAATACAATAACCTCAGTTGTTAAGGATGACTTGGGATTTTTGTGGTTTGGAACCACTAATGGTTTGTGTAGATACGAAGGAAAAAATGTTGTAAAAATTTATCGGGCAAATCAACCAGTAATTGAGGGTGGATTAGAAAACAGTAATATCCGGTCCTTATTTTTGGATAGTAAAAAAAATTTATGGATCGGTACACGACTGGGAGGATTGACAAAATTTCACGAACCGAGTGGTTCCTGGAAAACCTACCGATTCGATAAAAACAACCCTCAGAGTATTAGTAATGATGAAATATTGGTCATTACCGAAGATAAAAAAGGAAGAATTTGGGTAGGAACCGAAAATGGTTTGAATGTTTTTGATCCCAAAACCGAAAAGTTTATTCGTTATTTACAAAGTGAGAATCCAAATTCCATCAAGGGTAAAGCAGTACTAAGTATTTTGATAGATAACAATGAGAGAATTTGGGTAGGAACCTGGGGAGGTGGAATAAATTTATTGATGGTGCCCGAAAATGATGATCTTACAAAAGCCAGATTTCGCCAATTTCATCTATCAAAAGAACCGAGTGCCAAAAATATTTGGAAAATCTATCAAGACCGTAAGGATCGCTATTGGATTGGTTCCAGAGGTGCCGGATTGTTTTTGATGCACCTATCCGAAGACCGGGCTAAGCAAACAAGTGATGAAAATTTATGTCCTACATTTCATCAATATAAATCTGATAAGAGATCCCATAACCAAAATATTTCAACCAATCATATGGAGGATATTTATCAGGACGTAAAAGGGAATCTCTGGATAGCAACGATAAATGGATTGAATTTTATTTCCAGCAAAGAACTTAATATAGCGTTTAAAAATGATGCGCAAAAACCTGATTTAAAATTTAAGGTATACACACATAATCCAGATAAGTCAACCTCTATTCCAAATAACAATGTAACAACAATTTTTGAGGACAATCAAGGATTACTATGGTTTGGCACCTACTCTGGAGTAAGTCAGTATAATTGGTATACCAATCAATTTGAGATATTTGAGATGGTAGATGATATTTCAAAAACACCCAATAACCAAAATTTATACGTTGATAAAAAAGGAGTGATTTGGTTTGGTTTTGGTGACAGCGGTATTCTGAATTATGACATAAAAAGCAATCAGCAAACCCTGTTTAAACTAAAAGATGGACTTAAAGAAGGTAATTACGTGCACACGTTACACAGTCCAGATGACGAATATCTCTATATTGGAACCAGAAAAGGGATTATTTCCCTAAACATGAAAACCAATCAATCAAAAATATTTGCTCTGCCTGATGACTTGAATAAAAGAACAGGTTTTCGATTTATTAGATCTATTTTTTGTGATCGACAAAACCGGATTTGGGTAGGAACCCTGACAGGCCTTTACGTGTACAACCAGCAAAGGGGAACAGTTACAAAATATGTTCACAACCAAAAAGACTCAACTTCGATCAGTGATGATTCTATAAATCAGATTTATCAGGATAGTAACGGGGATATTTGGGTCACCTCTTATCAAGGATTAAACAAGGTGATTGATTACACCCCAGGAAAAATGAAATTCGTATCATTTAAACATAATCCTGATCAGCCGGAGACCAGTATCCCATCAAATCGAATTATTTCGCTGATAGAAGTAAATGGAACCTTATTTATAGGTAGCAACACGGGCATTAGCGGATACGATTTAACCGAAAAAACATTTAGAAATTACAGCAGGAATACTTATAAGAAAAGTATTCAAAGTATGGAAAAAACCGCTGACGGAAATATCTGGGCAAGTACCACCGAGGGGATTATTTTCTTTAACCCCCATACGAGAGAATTTAATAATTATGATCAAAAAGACGGACTGGGAAAAGTCCTATATCAGAGCGGTTCCAGCTACCATGATGATAAAGGATACCTTTACTTTGCAAGTCGACAAGGAGTCACCCGTTTTCACCCCGCTAATCTAGTCAGCAACGCAATTCCTCCGCCTGTTTATATCACAGATATTCGTAAAATGAGCCCTAATGGAACCATACATGAGACTGGAACGTACGCCTCAGAAATCGTGATGGAACACAACGAATATTATCTTTCCCTGGAATTTGCCGCCTTAAATTACAATCGTCCGGAGAAAAATCAATACGCTTTCATGCTGGAAGGTTTTGACGATAAATGGAACTACCCAACCGAAAAAACCAGTGCAGTATATACGAATCTAAGCCATGGTACCTATACTTTTAAAGTAAAAGCTGCCAACAATGATGGATTATGGAATAACTCGGGTGCTTCTCTGAAAATAATTAAACGTCCTGCTTTCTGGGAAACCTGGTGGTTTATCATCTGTTCCGTGCTGCTGATTTCTGGGTGTCTCTTTTTTGCCATAAAAATTTACACTCAAAATATTAATAAACGAAATAAAGCTTTACAGGAATATAACAAAATCCTTAATCAGGAAATAGCTCATCGTAAAGAGGTCGAAGCCACCCTAAAGTTAAGAGATCAACACATGGAAATGCTGGTAGAACATCGTACCAAAGAACTGGAAGAAAAAAATGGGGAAGTAAAAAATCTACTCAAAAACATCAAGGATCGCAACGACCAACTCGAAGTGGAGATTGCAAAAAGAACCAAAAAACTGTTGGATTCAAACGAAGATTTACAAAGATCCAATAGTGACCTGGAACAATTTGCCTACATTGCCTCTCACGATCTTCAGGAACCACTAAGGGTTGTCGGTAGCTTTATTGGGCTTTTGCGCAGAAGATACCAAAAACATTTTGACGAAGAAGCTTTTCAATACATCGATTTTGCAGTGGATGGCGTACAACGTATGTCCGAACAGATTAAAAACGTTTTGATTTTCTCTAAAGTAAGTCAAAAAGCCATCAATTTTAAATTAACAGATTTAAATGAGGTAATTGAAACTAAACTACATGACCTTTCTGAAAGAATTGATGAAAAAAAGGTCAACTTTAAAATCGAAAAAATGCCAGAAATAATTTGCGAAAAAATGCAAATTGAAATGGTCTTTTTTAATCTTATTAGTAATGCCATCAAATTTAATGAAAGTAAAACGCCACTCATCACCATCTCAAATCTTTCTACGGCGGATGATGGATTTTGGCATTTTTCCGTTAAAGATAATGGTATTGGGATTGAGGAGAAATACCAGGAAAAAATATTCGAAATCTTCCGACGGTTACATAATAAGAGTGATTACCCGGGAACAGGAATCGGACTGGCACTTTGTCAGAAAATAATTCATCGCCATCAGGGAAAAATCTGGGTGGAATCCGTAGCAGGACAAGGAACTACGTTTCACTTTACCGTTTCCAAGCAGCTGAATCCTGTTGAAAAAATACAGACAGAAAAGATGCTCAAAGCTTAATTTCACAAAAGACCCAGCCTAACTTTTCCATAAAATTTATTACCTTTAATTTTCTGGCTGGAGCACGAACGGATATGGTAAACATAAGCATTGAGAAAAATCAATTTCGAGTCTCTTTTTAATCCCCTCAACTTTTTCGAGTTCTTTTTTGTTAAATTTGCAGTCAAAATTTCACAAATACTTAAACCCCTATAATTTCCATAACCCACTATTTATGATTATTCTGCTTTCTCCCGCAAAAACGTTAGACTTTAGTCCCGTAAACCATCCTGATGCTACCCAACCCCGTTTGTTGGATCAAAGTGAAAAACTGGTTGGAACGCTTAAGAAAAAAAAGGCGGGTGATCTAAAAAAACTGATGAAAGTCAGTGATAATATTGCAACGCTAAATGTTGAACGTTTTAATTCTTTTACCACACCATTTACCGAAAAAAATGCCAAGCCCGCCATTCTTGCTTTTAAAGGAGATGTCTACACCGGATTAGACGCGGATGGTTTTTCTAAAACAGATCTTAAATTTTCCCAAAAACATGTTCGGATTCTTTCTGGCCTGTATGGGCTTTTAAAGCCACTCGATCTGATGCAGCCTTATCGCCTTGAAATGGGTACTAAATTAAAAACTGGTCAACTAAAAAACCTTTACGAATTCTGGGACAATCGGATTACAGACTTACTGAACGATGATTTTAAAAATTCCAAATCCACTGTTTTTTTAAATCTTGCGTCGCAGGAATACATGAAGTCTGTGCAAAAAAACCGCCTGGAAGGTCCGTTGGTCAATATTCATTTTAAAGAAAATCGGGACGGTAAATTAAAAGTCATTGCCTTTAACGCCAAGAAGGCTCGTGGTGCGATGACGAATTTAATTGTAAAAAATAAAATAAAGTCTGTAAATGGACTTTACGGGCTGGAAGTGAACGGATACGTCTACGACGAAAATTTATCGGATAAAGAAAATTTGTGTTTTGTAAAATAAGGAAACAGTACGACCAAATGTGTCAAAAGCAGGAAAACAATCAAAGAGATTATTAAGTCTTCTGACAGGTAGCATTCTCATTAAATCAACTGATAGTCAGCAAATTAGCGTATTTTAGGGGTCTTATTTGAATTCGCTAGTTTTTACGAATGGATCTTCTATTCAAAACCCAGTAGGAGCTTACAAGTTTGAAGATGATTTATTCACTCTAAAAAGCTTTCGCTATGCCTGCCGATTATTTTACCCTCGAATCCAATCAGTTATTTTCAAAAAGTCTTATCTGGCAATTAAACCGAGATTTTTATCACGAAAATGGAATAGAAGCGTGGAGTGATGATATCGTTCCTCACCATATGACGAGTAATTCTAAAGTTGGAAAAACCTACGCGGAGCTTCTTTTTGGTATTTTAAAAGATACGGCTTTAAAAAATAACGGGGATGAACCCGTTTATATTCTGGAAATGGGCGCTGGCCACGGCAGACTGGCCTTTCATATTTTATCCCATTTGGAAAAACTACTCGACAATACAGATGTAAAATTCGCAAAATATTGTTACATCCTTAGTGATATTGTAGAAGATAATCTTAGCTTCTTCGATGATCATCCACAATTGCAGCGGTATTTTCAAAGCGGTATTTTAGAAACGGCTTATTTTAATGCGTCCGAAAGTCAGGAAATAATTTTGCGAAAATCACAGCGGACCATTAATCCCGGGGCGTTACAACAACCGATGGTGGCCATTGGAAATTATTTCTTTGATTCTCTGGCCAATGACCTTTTTTATATTGAAAATAAAACAATTTCTAATTGCTCGGTCACTATTAAATCCAAAGAAAACCCAAAAGAAGCGACCGCTCAGGAGCAGATAAAAAATATGGAAATTGCTTACCACAAAACCGCACAGTCCTCCCCGTTTTATGAGGACCAGGTTTTGAATGAAATGCTGGAAAATTACCGAGATTTATTAAAAAAATCTTACTTATTTTTTCCCGAAAAAGCCATAAAGTGTATCCGTAATCTAAGAAATTTTTCTAAAAAGGGATTGGTATTACTAACGATGGATAAAGGGTTTCACACAGCTCGGGATATCATGAATAAGCCGGAACCAGATATTGTAACCCACGGCAGCTTTTCATTTTGGGTGAACTACCACGCATTTAACTTATATTGTGAAAATCAGGGCGGCAAAGCGCTTTTTCCAAGCTTTTCAAATTTTCACCTGGAGATTGGCTGTCTATTGTTTTTACCAGAAAGCAATACCTACTCCGAAACCCACGCCGCGTACGAACAGTTCGTTAATAACTTCGGTCCCGACGATTTCAACAGTATCAAACGGATGGCCTACTTTAACATAAGTCGCCTCAAACTTACCGAAATGATTGCGCTCTACCGGCTGAGTGCCTACGATGCCACTTTTTTTATAAAATTACTTCCCCGCCTCAAGCACGTTACAAAAACCATCTCCTTCAACGAACGTAAAAGAATTGCCCAGACCCTGCACCAGATTTGGGAGTTGTATTTCAATATTAACGAACCGCTTGATCTGGCCTACGAGCTGGGCGGTTTATTTTACGATCTTGGCTTTTATGCCGAGGCTTTAACCCATTTTCAGTATTCTGTGGATAGTTTTGGTACTAAAGCGGATACCTTTTATAACCAGGCGTTGTGTCATTACCAGTTAAAAGAAGATACGTTGTTTTATAAAGCATTGGGGGCCGGGAAAATTGCTTTTCCTGAGTATCCTCGATTTGGGGAATTGGAGCAGCTGGATATGAGTTAGTGGACTTATTTGGGATCATTGATTCAATGCCAATGCGGGCACGGGAGTTGCGGGAATTAAAAAAAGGTGATAGATCATTAATGCATCGTAATAAGTCATTGACTGTTTTTAGTAAAATAATAATGGACTTGTTTTGTTAATTTACTATTTTGTTCTATTTTGCAGACTTAAAATAGAATTACCCAAGCAAATATTTCTTCTATCCACCAATATTTCAGTCTACTTTTGTAAACTAAAACGAAAACAATCCTATGTCGGAAAATCCACATATTGCTGGCAAGTATGCTATCATTGCAGCAATTATTGCTGGTATACTGCCGCTTCTTGGAATTTATCTGGAGTCTGTAATTTCCAAGCCAGACCCACCGCTAGCTGAGCAAGGACATACCAAATCTATACCACCTCACGAAGACGCTGCCCCAATAGTACCTGCTCCACAGGGAGTGGATATCGAGGAAATGCCCTACCCTATTAGCGAAGTGGATTTACCAGTAGCAAAGCCTATTATCACTCATGATCCAAAGAAATCGTCAAACCCTGGTGTCAAGCCTGACAATTTCAAACCAAATACAGCGCATCCGCCTGCGGTAAAAGAGCCCACGGCCGATCAACCGCAAAAGTCAGTTCCTTCTGAGTTCCAAACCAACAAAGTATCCATTTCAGCCGCCGCTCCTAAATTATTTAACAGTAATTTTCCCGGGAACATTGCCATTGTTGATATTGATAAAACTCAAGGGACCTCTTTACTAGTCAATGAATTGTTAACCGGTGCGAACCATCAGTCTACCACATCTTTCTTTCGCTCGGGGTTTAATAAAAACGACTTTTGGACCCAGGGTGCTGATAGGTTAGAGAGATTATCTTTACCTGGTTCACTTAAATGCGTTTGTATGGTAAAAGAGCAGGTAAACTATGAGCAAAAAGAAAGATTTGGTGAACCTTTCTCGGTCGCAAAAGGATTTGTAGATTTAAAAATATTTAATATTAATAACGGTATGACGACTACGATGAAAATTTCGGTTGGCGGTTCGGGAGCAGACGATCCCCGTGCTTACGCGTCATTTCAGAATAATTTTTTACTCATCTTTGAGGATAAAAACTATCTCCAAAAATTTGAAACATGCAAAAAATAGTCATTTCAATTTTACTACTTCTTTTCACAAGTACAACCATTTATTGTCAGGATATGACTAGTCGCGAAGTAAAGAAAATCGCCGAAAAACTTACGGAAAAACTAAAACAAAAAAATAGACCAATCAAACATATTATCGTGACAGATTTTACGGATGGAAAACTGGCGCCTTCCGAATTCGGTCGTTATCTCGCCGAAGAATTTACTTATTATTTATCCGATTTGGATAACAATAATTTTTCCGTTTTGGACCGTAGTCGGCTGGAAGCACTCTTAAAAGAACAGGGACTAAATAGAGATGAGTTGATTGATCCATTAAGCGCAGTAAAACTTGGCAAGATCAAGGGGATGAAATTTTTAATGTATGGTACCATTGTAGCAACGGGAGAGTCTTATACCATTTATGCTAAATTGATCGAAGTAGAAACGCAGACTATTCTTGCCGCCACGCGTGGCACCATTTCAAAAGTTCCATCATTACCTGAACACCATAACTAATTTTTTAAATCAATTAAAATAAGACTTATGAAAAATTATTCTATTCTGTTTATCCTGTTTCTTTTACATACCGTAAATTATTCTAGTGCTCAAAACTTTGTGGACGAGGAACTGGATGGACTAGCCCAGAAAGTTGCCGCAAAAGTTGATGCCAGAAACGATAAACTAAAAAGGAATAAAAAATTTAATAATATCCTTGTGGAGGACTTTACTGACACCGAAGGAAAGATTTCCAAGCTTGGTGCGAGCCTCGCCGAAGAATTCTCCCTTGCCCTTTCAAACGAAGGATTAAGCTTTACCGTTACGGGGATACATGACCTGGCAGAAGCACCCAAAACTAAAAATAAATTCCAGCTTGGGAATGTCTTAAACGGTGCTTCTAAAGTAATTGATGGCGTTACGGACGACTATGACTATCAGGCCAATGCTAAAAATCGAGATAAAGCAAAAACTGCAGAGGGTGTATTGGAAATTGGCAGCGGTATCCAGAATAGAGAAAGAAATTATAAAGGTATTGACGCCGTAGTAACGGGTACACTCACCGAATCAAACGATCAGTATCGACTCTTAATTAAAGTGATCAGTACTAAAAGTGGCCATGCCATGATTGCAAACGCAAAAGGATTTATTTCCAAAACCCCCTTTATTTTAGCCTTGGAAGAAGAAGAAAATCAACGACAAAAAATTGCTAGTAGCAATAATGATAATTTAACCGTCAGAGGAATTGGTAGCGGCAGTAGTAATTATAGCGGTGGTTCTGCCCTGCAAACATTTGCCTCCAACAACACAGAAGTGGAATTACTGGAATTAAAGCAGGTAGGTCAAAATCTGGAATGTTATTTTAAAATAACCAACACAGGTCCTGACGTACAATTTTATCTTTATGGAGACAAAAGTGGAGGAAAATTAATTGATTCTAATAATAGTTATGATTATTGGGCTTCCCAGGTAAAACTAGGAGAGCTCGTAGACAATCGTCAGGTGAGTAAGACCTTGGTAACCAACAATCCCGTTACCGCCAAAGTTACTTTTGCTGGCGCTACCAGAAACGTTGGTAAAATTGCAAAACTTAACGTCAAATGCTACGGTCATGGTCAGTTCTGGATAGAACTACGAGACATAATGGTAAGATAAGTCCTTAAATCGTTGAATCGTTGAATTTTTATAAATTCAACGATTCAACAATATTTAAATCATCCCTCTGTGCCAACCTAAATTTGTTAAAGTTCAAGAAGGCTTCTTCTTTACTTCCGATATAACCTCTTCATATCTCCAACATCCCCTCCGGCAAGTCCAACGTCAAAACCCGCTGTTTTACATCTTCCCGTAGCACAAACGACGGATGTAACGGGATCATCACCTCGCGTCCGTCGTAATCCACAAAAGCCATTTCCTGTTGCGGAAAAACCTCAATCCGGACGATTTGCCCAATCTTGCCGAGCTCGACTTCCTCGATATAGTAATTTAAATATTTGAGATGCGGTTCAATGGTTTCCAGCGGAATTTCTTTTTCTTCCGCAGGAATGATATCGGCAGGACGTAAATATACCGGACGGGAAACGAGTTTTGCCGCTTGCTCGCGACTTTCCACATCTTCAAAATGTACAACCAGCTCTTCCGTATCCTGAAAACTCTCCACGAAGTGTGGTACCTGCTGACCGCCAATCTCGATAAACAAAACCTCCGATTTTAAGACATCTTCGAGAAAGTTAGCCTCAATCTTTAATTTCAGCTGCCCGTTCACACCGAAAGGCTTACGGGTATAACCGACTTGTATGTGATCTTTCAAATTTCTTTAGTTGTGTTCAATCAGCGTTTGTAAAAGCGTAAATCCTTTTTCGGCATCGTCCGGCCACACCCGATCTCCATTACTCAACTGAGAATCTAAAATAGACATTTCTTTTTGCACCAGGCCAATCCCTTTGGCGTAGACTTCCCGGTTGAATCGCCGCTCAATAAAATTATTGCTATTCGCGTGAAAAACACTGACCGTGGAATCAAACAGAAAAGTATTTACCGTCTGCGGTACAAATATCTCATCAAACTGACTTTCCCAATCTTTGTAAATTTTAATCACTTCTCCCCGTATGACAACTTGCAAGGAATCAGAATTAAAACCAATTCCATCCCAGGTTATATTGCGACGAAAAGGAAATGTTAAACTGATAAATCGCTGATTGTTCTCTATCCGCTCCGCCTGGGTATCCGTTCGTTTTACCGCCAACACCTGACGTATTTCCCAAGGTTCATTAGCGTTGGCTCGCTCTAAACGTTCTACCCGATAAAACAACTCTCCTTCATTATCTCGCAACGTATCCGTTATCTCTTCTCTGGCCATAATCCGAACCGTATCCGCCACCGCATCTTCTTTATAAAAAACGGAATCAACAGTATACACCAAATACTTCCCAATCTCCAAAGGAAAATAGGATTGACTGGAATCAGGAGCAATATTCAGCGGCGTCTGACTATCTTTACAGGCACTTCCCAGAAAAAGCAGGAGTCCGGTAGATAGGATAAAGAGAATTGTTTTATTCATTACTTGTCGTGATTTTGTGTGTCGGTGATTGGTTTATTAGTGATTGGTTTATTAGTGATTAGTTAATTGGTGGAAAAGCAAATGTTATTATTTAATAATACTAATTCTACCGGACCGTTTAATAATCCGTATTTATTGTTAAGTTTCATTGGGTTAAAAGAGACCGATTAACCGATCACCAATCAACTAACCAACGTTTGCATTGCGCTAAAAGAGACTGATCAACCGATTAACTAACCAACATTTGCATCGCGTTAAAAGAGACCGATTAACCAATCAACCGATCACCAATCACCAATCAACCGATCACCAATCAACTAACCCATCAATCCACCAATTAACCAACCAACCAATTAACTAATCAATCAACCAATCAATCCACCAATCAACCAACCAAACTACTCCCAAAAATAATACCACCGCCCAATACATCATCGCCTTCATAAAAAACCGCCGACTGTCCCGGTGCTACGCCCGTCACATTGGCCAAAAATTCTACGTTGACATTTCCATTATCATGCTGAAAAATATTGCTTAAGGTGCCCGGTGAATTATAACGAATCTGGGTCACCGCTTCCATTCCATCCGGAATCCGGTCGTACTTCATAAAGTTGGTTTTACCGACTTGCATACCATTCCTTAACAAATCTTTTACCTGACCCAAAACCACGGTGTTTGTATCCGGCTGAATTTCCGTTACGTACATCGGTTCTCCAAAAGCAACACCGAGTCCTTTTCGCTGTCCAATCGTATAAAAAGGATAGCCTTCGTGGGTACCCAGTATTTTTCCATCTACGCCTACAAATTTACCACCCGCTACCCGTTCTTCCAGCCCTTCTACGCGGTGCTTTAAAAAATTACGGTAATTATTATCGGGTACAAAACAGATTTCGTAGCTCTCCCCTTTTTTAGATAGTTCCTCATAACCAAAATCCTTGGCCATCTGTCGTACCTCCGGCTTGGAATAAGGCCCCAATGGAAACTGGCTGCGGTTCAAGCACTCCTGACTCAACCCCCAAAGTACATAAGACTGGTCCTTACGTTCATCCTTTCCTTTACTGATAAACTTTCGCCCGTTTGCTTCCTTGATTTTTGCGTAATGTCCCGTTGCAATAAATTCACAATCGAGCGAATCTGCCCGCTTTAGCAACGCACTCCACTTGATGTGGGTATTGCACAGCACACAAGGATTCGGCGTACGTCCCGCGATGTATTCGTCCACAAAATTGTCGATCACATAATCTCCAAATTCTTCGCGAATATCTACAATAAAATGGTGAAAATTCATATCTACCGCCGCTTGCCGCGCGTCGTTGATCGAATCCAGACTGCAACAGCCCGTTTCTTTCTTGGAAGAACCAGAATTTGCGTAATCCCAGGTTTTCATGGTGATGCCAACGACTTCATATCCCTGCTCGTGGAGCATCATCGCCGTCACTGTGCTATCAATTCCACCACTCATGGCCACTAAAACCCTGCCGTGCTTACTCATTACTATCTATTTTTTGGTTGATTTATTAAAACTGGTTACCCTGCTGAAATTCGGAAATATCTAATATATTCATTATCTCATTTCTTCTTAACAGTCCCATTTCAGGATAGGTTCCGAATTTTTTACAAATTTACTAAAAATGAAGAGGAACAACACCAGGGAATTAAGGTAAGAATAGTCGATTTATTGTTGAAAACAGGAGAAGTGGTTACTTTTTTTGCCTATTATCCCATAAAACGGTAACTTTAAGTTTGATTTACGTCATTAATATTACTGTGAAACGCAGAAACTCTTTTTCTAAGAAACACCCAGTTATCAGCGATTAAGACTTTCAATTTTTTAAAAACTTACAAATAATGAGAAACTACAATTTACTCGTCCTGTTATTGCTATTTTTAGCTCCCATGCTTTCCGCTCAGGAACGTGGAATCGCTTCCTATTACTCAGACTCATTCCAGGGACGAAAAACCGCCAGTGGTGAAAAATACGATAAAAACAAGATGACCGGAGCCCACAAAACACTTCCGTTCGGAACCATCGTAAAGGTGACCCGCGTGGATGATGGACGCTCCGTAAAAATCAGAATCAATGACCTCGGTCCTTATATCAGTGGCCGGATTGTCGAATTGTCCGGCAAGGCAGGCGAAGCCCTCGGCCTTTACGAAGATGGCCTGGCGGAAGTAACCCTAGAAGTACTAGGCAGAAGCGATCAGACGCCTACCCTGGCCGAAAGTCGCTCTACTCCTCCTTCGTCCAGTTTGCCTCCTACTCCAACGCTCAAAGCTCCAACCACTAAAGTAGCAACGCCACCGAAAAATGTCCCGCCCCAAAAGCCACTGGTCACCGATAATAAGTTGGTGGAAAAAGGACCAGAGCGACCAAAATCCTACACTAAACCGGTAAAAATTGAGGCACCGGTGGCAAGAGAAAAAGCGACCACCAAAAAATCAGCTGCTCCGAAAAAATCAGAACTGATAGGTCTCCAACCAGCGGCTAAATTTTCTACTGGAAAATCTTATAAAATTGAAGTCCTCGAAAACACCAATAAAACCGTTCGCTACGGAGTACAGGTGGCAGCCGTCAAAGACATCGATGGAATGATGGCACTGGTGACTAAATACCAAAGCAAGTGGTTTGATGATGTTTTCGTCAACGTAGAAACGGCCGCAGATGGTAAACCCATTTACAAACTTGTTTTGGGGGCATTTGAAAACAAAACCAAAGCGGAAAATTATAAGCGTAGTATGAAAAAGCGTAAAAAAATGGATGGATTTGTGGTGGAGTTAAAATAATAAAAAGTCAATTAGCCTGCTATGATTCACAGCCAGTTGAGGCAACTCAAAAAATTCAAATAGCAAACAAATATTTAATTTTTATCTAAATAAAAACTACCAAACCGGGAAAGACACCAAGGCCGCTCATATTTTCGGCAGAACGATCACAGCCTACTACCATAAGCGGATTGACGAAACCGAATATCCGTGACAAGCAAAAGGGTTTGAAAACGAATTTATCAACCGTGTCCGGGACGGGACATCCGAAGCTTTACAGAGTAACGAAGCGGGGCTGGCCTTAAATTTCAGTAAAACTACTTCAACACCTCCGCCACTTCCGCAAAATCCTTACACCAGGTGGCGCCATTACTTTCTGCCATCTCTCCTACTGCTTTCAGACTTTTTTTGATAACAGGTTCAAACGGCCCGTCAATTTCCGAGAAGCAAAAAACAGTTCGTTCGGGACGTTTGTTAGAATCATCGATAATTTCAGCAATAGAATATACTCCTTTCATTTTGCTGGTAATGACGTAAAGGCAGTAATCGGCGGAAGTGCGTTCCTCGATTTCCTGGTGTTTTATTGCTTCGGTCCAATTGGGAACTACGGGATTATAATAGTTGATGTCAAGCTTTGGGATCAACTCGTCCCGCCAAAGTGACTTATTACAGGTTCCACCCAGAAATACTTTTTTCATTTTTTTCAGTCCTTTGTCAATCATAATGTTTTAAAACTTTTAATTAAAGAAAATAGTTTAAAATATTTTATTATTCTGCTATAGAGAAACATTAATCTTGTTTTTTCCAGCCGACAAGGAGGTAAGAATAGGTTACTGAAACGCGCTGAATTAGTTGGTGGTTATATAATGTCTAAAACATGCATAGTAAATCTCCGATTCGTTCTTTTAAATCTTTACGATCAACGATAAAATCCAGGAAACCATGTTCTAATAAAAACTCAGAAGTTTGGAAGCCTTCGGGCAGTTCCTGTTTGATGGTTTCTTTGATAACCCGAGGTCCGGCAAAGCCAATTAATGCCTCTGGTTCTGAAAAGTTGATATCGCCCAGCATTGCGAAGGAAGCGGTAACACCCCCCGTTGTTGGATCGGTCATAAAAGAAAAGTAGGGAACGCCTTCTTTTGCCAGCTGAGATAGTTTAGCGGAAGTTTTGGCCATTTGCATTAGTGAAAAAGCAGATTCCATCATTCTGGCACCACCCGATTTGGAAATAATCAGGAGGGGAATCTTATTCTCCCGACAAAAGTCGATGGATTTCGCGATTTTTTCGCCCATTACTGATCCCATTGATCCTCCAATAAAGGAAAAATCCATGGCCGCAATTACGAGCGATTTACGATTAACTTTCCCGTGTCCGACCGTCATGGCATCGGTAAGATTTGTTTTTTTCTGCGCGGCCTCCAGTCGATCGGGATAAGATTTAAGATCCGTAAATTGCAGAATATCCTTGGAGGTCAGATCGTCAAAAAGGGTATCAAATTTACCATCAAAGATGACTTCAAAGTACTGAGCTGAAGTGAGCCGGATGTGATAGTTACACTTTGGGCACTTATAAAAGTTTTCGAGCACATCTTTTTGTGTACTGGTTTCTTTACACTTTCCACATTTGTACCAAAGTCCATCCGGCGCTTCCTTTTTGTCCTTAGTAGAAGTAATAATCCCGTCTTTTAATCTTTTAAACCAACCCATAGTTAGAAATTTTGGTAAATCAGTATGTTATAAAAAATCCCTGATAATTGTCGTAAAAATAAGAATGATTTCCACATTGAGAAAATAAATAGCCCTTAATACTTAAATTCCTTTACCGTATTGACAAAAGTCTTTACGTTTTCAAGGGGAGTATCCGGATAGACGCCATGTCCCAGGTTAACAATATGATGTCCGGCAAATTTCCGGATCATTTCTTTAGTTGCCGCAGTTATCTCTTCTCCGGAGGCGTACAGAAAACAAGGGTCCAAATTTCCTTGAACCACCCGCTGATTGCCTAGTTCTCCCCGGGCCACTTCGGGCGGTGTGTTCCAATCGAGACCAATGACGGCACAGTCCAGTTGATTAATATTTTCCATGGCAAACCAGGCGCCACGTGCAAATACAATGACGGGAACTGCTGTAATCGCTTCACAAATTTGCTTCAGGTAAGGAATCGCAAACGTCTCATATTGAGCGGGTGACAAGACGCCAGCCCAACTGTCAAAAACCTGTACGATACTCACGCCTGCGGCAATTTTACGTTTTAAATACTGAATGGTCGTAGCGGTAATCTTTGCCATTAGTTGATGGGCAAGCGCAGGCTCTTTGTACAGTAATTTTTTGGCTTTTGAAAAGGTTTTACTACCTGATCCTTCCACCATATAGGAAAAAATAGTCCAGGGTGCACCAGCAAAGCCAATCAACGGAATCTTTCCCTGCAGCTCATTGACAGTTATCTCCACGGCCTTATAGACATATCCCAGTTCGTCGGCAGCATTTTCTCCCTCAATTAAGTTTTGAATATCCAGGCTTGATTGAATGGTTCTGGGAAAATTAGGGCCTTTTTTCTCAATCATTTCATACGGTAAACCCATTGCTTCGGGGATCACCAGAATATCCGAAAAGATAATTGCGGCATCCACTCCAAGTTCGTCAACGGGCTGCAAGCTAACTTCTGCCGCCAGATGCGGAGTCTCAACCAGTTCCTTAAATCCGGATAGGCTGGCCCGCAGACTCCGGTATTGTGGTAGTATTCGTCCGGCCTGGCGCATGAGCCAAACGGGAGGACGCTCGGTTTTTTCACCTCTAGCCACTCTTAATAAAAGGTCGTTGTGAATTTTCATGGCGCAATAATACGGTTTTCTCTTCAATCAGTGAAAGCAGAAGATTGGCTTTTTTTCCTTTTACTGTTTTTGGCGATTAGAGAAGAGTTTTGTGGCAAAAAGATGACTTTCCAACGCTTTTTTCCAGTAGCTGATTTTGGTTTATTCGTTGAAAAATAAAAGAAGATGAGTAGTGAATTGAGTTTTATACGAAAAAAAAGCCGCGCAGTTATGTAACCGAGCGGCTTGGCAATTAGTTTGTCAGAAGAAAAGGGATTTACTCGCCTTTTCGGATAATATTGATTTTTCCTTCGTCACCGTACAATTCACGGGAAATTTTGTTGTAAGCCATGGCTGCTTCTTCCGCAGTGGCAAACATTCCGATGTGCATTGATCTACGGTCCTTAGATATTACGGCACGGTAGCGGTGGTTTTCTTTGTAAACACCGGTATAACCTGCCGAACTACTGCTTTTGCGTTTTCTGCTGGCAGTGCTACGAGAGCGCCACTCAACATTTTCAATTCGACAATCTAATTTATTGCCATTTACGGTTCCTACGAGATTTTTAACCTTTGAGCGATCACCTTTCTTAAATTTTTCTGCTACTAATTTATGTAGATAGTAGGTTTCAATTTTAAAACTACCATCTTTAGTAGGCTTTGTTTTTTGAAAAACGGCACATCCACTGGAATGGCGTCTAAGCCGGTTAATGATATCCAACTTTTTCATCTTTGGGTCAGTGGTCAGATACTTATGGACTTTCTCGTCGATAATTACCTTTTCATCTGAATTTTTTAATTTTACTTCGTACATTGTAATTTCTCTCTTTAATGTGGTAATTGAATAAATTTAATTGTTTTTTCTTCAATAGATTTAAAAAACATTGAAAAAAAACTGACAAACTAAGTTTAAAATGTAAATATTTTGTCAAAGATAGTTTTTTTTTCTAATTCAGAAAATTATTTCTTCATTTTTTATTAAGAAAGGATATTAGCAGGTTTATGGAAGAAGATCAATTATTCATGCGGCGGTGTTTTGATTTAGCGAGACTCGGGAAGGGAAAAGTTAATCCGAATCCAATGGTTGGAAGTGTATTGTTCTTAGGTCATAAAGTGATTGGGGAAGGATGGCACAAACAATTTGGGGATAGTCATGCGGAAGTCAACTGCTTTAATTCGGTTTTATCCCAAAATAGGGCAAAAGTTCCCGAAAGTAACTTATTTGTGAGCCTTGAACCCTGTTGTTTTCATGGAAAAACCCCAGCTTGTTCGGATTTGATTATTGAAAAAAAGGTCAAAAATTTAAGTATTTCAACCACGGATAAAACCCCCAAAGTTAATGGTAAAGGACTAGCAATTTTAAAATCTGAAGGAGTAAGAATACAAACCAATATTTTAGAAGAATTAGGAAACTGGTTTGTCAAAGTCCGGACCGTATTTGTCACTAAAAAAAGACCATATATCATTTTAAAGTATGCTGTTTCAAATGATGGCTATTTAGGCCAGCCAAACAAAAATATATGGATGACCAATCCCATTTCAAAAAGATTGGTACACAAATGGCGAAGTGAAGTTGGCGCTATTATGGTTGGTACCAACACAGCTCTGACGGATAATCCAAAGCTTAATAATCGGTATTTTTACGGCTCTTCTCCACTACGGATTGTTCCGGATCGCCAACATAAGATTCCTGCTTCTGCGGCACTAAAGGATGGAACTATTGCGACCTGGATATTGGCTGACGGAAAAAAGGAATCAAGCCCTTCCAAAAATCTGCAATATATCAGTCTGCCTGATGGTGCCGCCTTTTTGCCAGCGCTTTTTGATCGTCTGGTAGCCACAAAGATTGATACGTTACTGGTGGAAGGTGGCGCAACTTTATTAAATAGTTTTATTGACGCGGGATATTGGGATGAGGCCAGGATATTTGAAACAGCGGTCGTTTTGGAGAAGGGAATTCCTGCGCCGATCCTGAAAGGTGGTAATGAGGTGGTGGAAAAGATTGGTAGTGATCGGTTGGTGATTCGGTATCGGGAGGGGTGATTGGTTGTATTGGTTGTATTGGTGATTGGTTGATTAGGGGGTTTTTGAGAATTATTTTATGAATTAGGAACTGGACTATCGTCAAACTTTACTATTCGCTGAAGTCGAGAAAAAAAACACCTATTATTTAGTTCTACCCTATTTCCAAATATTGGGGGGACCTGTGAAATCGGCGTTTGAGGGGATTTTTTTACAAATCAATACCAATAATTAACCCGGTGCGGCGATGATTCCATTGGTCGTAGGAAAAGACAAGATCCAGACGCAAGAGACGAAAGGCTTTGAATCCAATATTATCTAATCCTACACTGAATTCAAAGTATTCTTTTTGGGTATCCGTGTAGAGAAAAGAGGCGCTAGCCACTGTTTTCCAACCGAACTTACGCAACAGAGGAATTTTATCCAGTAAATATCCAGCAAAATTGTGGCGGAAATGCAGCTGTGCCCACGCGCTGTCGACGCTACGTTCGTAATACGGAAGAAGGAGAAAAGTCTGTAAATATTTGCTGGGATCTGCAATGAGAAACTGATTACCACTAAAGTGTTGCCAGTCAATAAAGCGAAGATTATTTTTCCGCAGGAAGGTTCCCACCTCAAAATTAAAGGCAGTGCGACCAACCAGACCTAAAGTAATTTCATCCCAGTAGTTGATCCAAATCTGGTCAAAATCGACATCGCTACCCAGGGCTTTGATTCCCCGTCGGTAATGTATCCAGACATCAGGTTGGTCAGAGCCAACGATAAATTTCCTTTCGGGATAGGTAAGGTATTTTTGATTAATCCGAATGCGAAAACTGGCGTTAAAAATCAGGGCTTGGTGGCGGGCGGGTGTGGGTACGCCTTCGCGCGCAAGGATAAAATTGTTTGGTTCGTAAGTCTCATCCTTATTAAATAAACTGGATTCGGAAGTATTGTTAACATAACTTCGGTCCTCGTATTCGAATCCTCCTAAAAATAACAGACCGTTGACAAGTTCGTGACGTAGTCTGATTTTTCCATATTCTCGCTGGTAAAGATGGAGATAATTTCTATGTTGCATAACGGAAGTAAAAGCATTGAATGCTCGATTTACCGGATCTCCGCCGTTAAATTGACGGGTAGCACTCCCGCCGGTAATTGTTAATCTGGTAAATTTAGTCTGGTTAAAATAATAAGTAATCCCGCCTTCCCCCCGAAGTCTTTGGTCACTAAACCCATATTGAAGACTGGCATTAAGTTGTAATCTACGGGTGTCATATTTGTCATAAGTTTTCCGGTATCCAAAATCCAGATTTGCGTAATAGCCCTGTACGGGATTAAATAAGACGGTGGTGAGTGGAGACTGAAACGAAAACGACTTTTTCTCAAAACTATTCCGCCAGGTATAACCGAGTAAAATATCCCAAACTTTAAATTTATTATTTTTTCGATCGAGCGAATCCAGAAATGGTTTTGATTCCCAGATTTCCTGAAGGCTATCTTTTTTTACGTAGTCCAATCCCTCCTCTACCGTGAGCGGAATGGGTCGGATAGAATCCCAATAGATTGGTTCTTTCTCGTTAGCGCCCTCTTCTACTTTAAATATTTCTTGTGAGAAAAAATTATCCGGAAATATTTTATTTATTTCGTAATTAGAAAAAACGCCGGTAAAGTTACCTTTCGCTTCAAAGCCCAGAAAACCAAATTTAAAATCAAGAGACTGAGACAGCAGCATCCACTTGTCCGGTTTTTCTACCGGAACGTGTACCTGCGTAATTACCAATGTGTCCAGGGCAGGTTGTTTAATCGCCTTACCGGTGACGTATAATTCGGTACTTTGAATATTCCATAAATCTTCCACAATATAAATAAATCCGGAAACTACCGGATCAGACTCCCTTTTTTTGAGGACTTGAATTTTATTAATTTCGTAGCCATTTTCGTCAAAAAAGGTTCCTATGAGTTTGTAGCGATAGTATTGCATGGCCGTATTGGCAATGGGCGAAAGAATTTCCCGTTCGATATTGATATGATTTTCGTAGAAATCAAAATCCATCAACGAAGCCCGATTAAATCCAAAACCGTTGTCGTTTCCGCTGACTTTGGTAGAAAACATTTCCTCCTTGATTTTATCCGGTTGAGCGCGGGATAGCCGGGCTTGAGATTCGGAGAGGTAAATGATGCCCTGTCCCGTGGAGTCGAGGGAACCTCCGAGGTCACCGATTTCCTGACCGAGAATTTTTTCGGGTGTCTTGGTGAGTCGTTGATTACCTTTAATGTAGACGTCACATTCGTAGGATTGAATGAGTTGGTGGTAGTATTTTCTTTTGGCAATGGCCTGGCGGATGATGGCGTAGGCGGGATCCTCAGCATTGGCGCGAATGACTACCTCCTCGAGCTGGACCGATTCCTTACTGAGTTGAATATCGACGGTTTGGGGCTGATTGGTCATGGTGACGGGAAAGACTTTTTGCTGATAGCCTACGTATTGACAGACAATTTTATATTCTCCCGGAGGCAATGAAAAATTATAAATTCCGTCAACATTAGAGGTGGTGCCTTTGGTGGTTCCCTGCACGTAGATACTGGCAAATGGCAGGGCTTCGCCGGTATTGCTGGTGATCAGGCCAGAAAGTTGGGCAAAGAGCGGTCCCGAGGATTGGAGGAGCAAAAAAATGAGGGGAAGTAAGTTTTGGAGGAGCTTTGGATTCATAGTTTTAAAACTGATAATTGGGAATTTTATTGGAATGCGTTTATTTGAAAAGTGTTTGCTGGAGACTGTACGAACAAGTGTGTGGCCTCCCATCCCTACGGGTTCGCTAATTATCATTAGCTCAGGCATCCCGCAGGGTGCTTGGGTAATGACAAATATAATGGACTTCATGCAGAGATTAAAAAATTTTTTGTTTCGCGGAGGGCGTGGAGGAATAGTGGATGGTCTAACGTTGTTGGTTTGATGGTGATTCCACGATTGATGACAATATTGCTTATTTTTGGGGTTCTTAAAAAATTTCATAAAAATTAAAGGTAATGAGTGAAGGGGATAAGTTGCCAACGCCCATGTTGAGTTCTATACATCTGCCAGTAGCGGTTTCGTGGCAGGAAATTCAGAAGCGGGCAAGCGCCGCGGCGGTGGGTAAAGTGATCGAGAAGTCACCGGTAAAAATTACGATTAAAGATCTGGTGATCTGGGAGGAATTTGGTTTGATCAAAGTGCAAGTTAAAACCCAGGGATCATACGATGGTGTCATTCGATTAACCACCCGACCGGTTTTTAATAAGATAAAAAACAAGTTTGAGTTTAATGACTTAAAGCTGGATATGGAGGCGGAGTCTTTTTTACAAAAAGGGGCTGTCTTTTTATTACGCGGAGTGATTGAAAGTCAGCTGGAAAAAATACTGGATCGCTCCCTGGATGAGCCGATTCGGGAGTTTACGGCGAAGGCGAATGAGCAGCTGAAGACTTTTAAGCCGATGCCGAATGTTGATTTGGATGGGGAATTGCGAGAATTTAAGCTGATCGATTTTGGGTACGATGATAAGGGAGTGATGTTGTCGATGGCGGCAGAGGGAATGTTGGCGGTGCGGGTTTTGTGAGGATAATGAATAATGGTTGACTGGTCTCTTTTTACGCAATGCTTGCATAAAAAAAACACAGATTATTGAATAGTCCCTCTTAGCCGGTGGTGTTATTACTTACTTAAATTTTTAATAATTGCTTGTAATTTCCCCGGAAAAAGAATTCAAAATTTTTGGGATTTATTTTATGGTCAAAATTAATTACGTAGTTCCTCGTGATTTCATCCCCACCAGATAAATTTATTTCGGGGAAGATATGATCGTGAAATTTGGAGACATTTTTCAACTGAGCCTTCATTCGCTGAATGGCCTGATTGTGACTTTCTACCTCTTTCATCTCTTCCCAACCCGGAGATACGGATTCATCCGTATGATATGACATTCTACCGGTAGAAAGTTTGCCAAATTGCGCATCGGATTTGTAAACAAAGTCTCGCGAGTTAAAATTTAGTTGATTGGCTGTTTTATTCTTGATTACCATCGAAACAAAGATTTCTTTGCCTTCTATTTTTTCAATGGATAATTCGGCACGGATGGCGTGGTCTTCAAAGATTTTCTGGTCTTCCTTTCCAATTGCCCAAGGCACTAGCTTAAATACTTTTTGAGAATTCCCCCGGTTACGTTATTTACATCAAATTCGATAATAAAAGCATTTTGGTCGATCTTGGCAATTAAGTTATAAGTACGACGAATATCTATTCTATTAATCACGGTATGCAAAATTTCCGTTTGCTCCTGAACCCCTCGGCTACCGTATCCTTTGCCTCCTTTATAATTGGTAACTCCTGTTTTTACGCTTCCGATCAACTCCTTTTCGATTTCTGCGGAATGCCTGGACACAATCATTAGTCCAACAAAATCTTCAAAGCCTTCAATCATAAAATCAATGACTTTGGCAGTCACTAAAAAAGCCAGGATCGAATACATTGCAACTTCTACAGAAATTAATATAGCCGTGAATGAAAAAAGTATGATATTGAATAAAAGCACCACCTTACCAATACTTACCCCGAAACGATCATTTATAAAGATACCTAATATTTCGGAACCGTCCAAAACTGCACCATTTTTAATTGCCAACCCAATTCCGGCCCCAAGAAATAATCCGCCAAAAATAGAAATTAGCAGTTTATCTTCTGTAATAGAAGTAAAATTCTCGAAATGAAGAACAGTAGCTAATGTAATAATAGCCAAAAAGGATTTGATGACAATTTTTTTGGTCAGGGTGTTCCAAGCTAGTATTAAAAATGGAATACTTACAATTAATAGAATCAATGAGATATTAACTTCAAAAATCAAACTAACCAGGATAGCAATTCCCGTCACCCCACCATCCAGAAATCCATTAGGAAGTAAAAAAGCTTTTAGACCAATACTGGCAAGAAAAATTCCTAATGCAATCTGGAGATACTCAAAAAAAAGTAGTTTCATATTTGAAAATTATCAGAGGTAGTTCAACCCTACCCAATCATGAAGTTATTTGGGACTATCCAAATAAGAGTGTCATTTTGCATCCCGTACCTTGCATTCCTCCCTGATTCGGGAGGCAGGCCTAAAGGAAAGCTTTCGCGCTGACACACCTTAGGGAATAGTCCCAGATATTTAAAAAACTTATTTTTTAGTCGCCCTTTCCAACTTATCATTCAACGTTTTTCCAATACCCTCATCCGGCAATCGCCCGGCAATGATCAAATCCAGACCAAGTTTATCCAAACGATGCATGGCGGCGTACAAATTTTTAGCCGCTTCTTTTAAATCGCCGGAAGGCGACAATACTTCCTGGTTTTCTACGGAAATTCCCGGAATTAATTTTTTAAACATTAACAATCCTATTTTTTTATTTGAAAATTTTTGCACTAATTTTTCGATCTCATCCGTTAAGTACATCGGGGTGGACGGCGCGTAGTGACGAGAAAGCATACCGGGTGCCTTGGGCGCGGCATCAGCTTTTGTATCTGATTGGAGTTTGCCTACTTTATTTTCAATCTGCGCCCTTGACAATGACCCGAGGCGGTAGATGACTGGTCGATTATTTTCAAAACCGATGATGGTTGATTCGATGCCCCGTTCACAGGTTCCACCGTCTAAAATCACGCTTAATTCTTCGGAAAAATAATGAAAAACGTGCTCGGCAGTTGTTGGGCTAATCGAACCAAAAGGATTTGCGCTCGGTGCGGCCAAAGGAAATTCCAGCTGATTTAAGAGGGCTAAGGCCATCGGATGGTTGGGCACTCTGACGGCAACGGTATCTTTGCCAGCGGTGACAATATCCGGAATAATAGACTGCTTTTTTAAGACCAGGGTCAAAGGCCCCGGCCAAAATTCCTTCGCTAATTCCAGCGCCATCTGCGGAATTTCCCGTGCAACGAGAGGAAGAAACTCCGGCGACTTTAGATGGACAATTAATGGATTGTATAATGGTCTTTGTTTTAGCGCAAATATTTTAGCGATGGCCGTTTCACTGTACGCATTCCCGGCCAGTCCATAAACCGTTTCGGTTGGCAGGGCAATAATTTGGTGATCGGTCAGGGCTTTAACGGCCATCGCCAAGTCTTTGGTAATCATAGAACAAAGTTTTATTTCTTCAACAACTTATCTACAAAAAATTCTGCTACATTTAAAGCACGAAGTTCGTTCTTTTTCTTAAAACCATGTCCTTCCATCCTAATCAAAATATTTTTTAAAATAAATTGGCGGGCTATTTCCTACTCCACCGTCCCCTTGCTAAACCACACTTCCGCGTAGCTTCCGTTCGCGTATTGCTTGGCGATATCTCCACCGTAAATCTCCGAACCGGTACTCCAGACCATGTTGGTTTCCGGATCTTTGCCGTTGGTTTGATTGTAAGCACCTTGTTTAAAGAACTGTTCTTCACCAGTATAGGCTTCGGGTTTTTCAACGCCATCCCGGCCGATGGAAGCGTATAAAGTTCGAATTTGTTGCGGAATATCTGATGACTTCGTGTATGCTGATTCGATCAGACTTTTGGTAAAGGATTTGGATTCGTGACCAGGACTGGAAAAATTAAGTGTCATTATGCCGTCCGTAACAATTACCTCGTAACTGAATACTTCTCCCAGCGCAATCCCATCTTCCGGTTCCTTTGGATACGAGTCGGGCGCATCACCTACGACCGACATATCGTGTCCCCAAACAGCGGTTGAGAAATCCCATCTTTTTCCGTTATCGCCCAGGGTATTGATTTCGTAATTCCAGTAAACGGAGCCTTTTGTATGACCGGGAAATTTTTTGTAGAATATTTTTAGAGGCTCGTTTTTGTGGTCGGTGCCGCTGTGGATTTGTCCCACGACAACCGCGTAGGAGGCCGCTACTCTGGCGTCGCCGGAAGTCGAGACGTGTTGCACTTTACAAGTTCCCGTCAGTTTTCCACCTTCTCTGGCGGTCCATCTCCGTTTTTCGCCTAGCTCGGTTCTGGTATTACTGGAATTTTTGGTAGTAATACCAGAATTAGGTGTTTTATAGACTACCCAGTTTGTTCCGTCTTCATTTACGGTATAAAAAAAATCTTTCTTCTCGTAACCAACCAGATTTCTGACCGATTCTCCATCTCCAAGGGTGATCGTCCATTTATCAAAAAATGGGATGACATCGCTGGGATAAATGGTAGTTTTTTCAGAAGATTGTTCAGTTGATTTCGTCATTTTTCCTTCGACATTCGAGGGTTTTTCTTGACAATTTGTAAACAGCAAGGACATGCTTATCAACAAGAAAGATACTCGAAAAATTGATTTACTGTTATTCATGTTTGTGATTTTTTTATCTAGTAATTAAATTTATTAAAAATTAAATTTTCAAACTAATTTCTGCTTCCAAATCCGATACACCTGTAAAACCATCACCGGAACAAAATGAAATAATGCACCGCCAGCACTTGCATGATCTCCTTGTAAACCCAACAACGCCCAATGCACAAAAGCCAGTACACCAGCCAGATAAACCCAGCGCTGTAATTTTTTCCAGGCAGGCCCCATTCGCCTCACGGCGGCATCGGTACTGGTAAAGGCCAATGGTATAAAAATAAAAAAAGCAATCCATCCGGTAAGCATTGGAATTTGTACAAACTCACTCGTCAATTGACCGACGGGATATTCCAATAAATAGAAAATGGTGTGCAGCAAGGTATAAACAAAAGCAGTTACGCCGAAAAAACGACGATTGCGAACCAGCCATTTTGCCGGTCGACCATTAGGAAACAGCAAAACCAGTGGCGTGGCTACAAGACTAATGGCTAAAAATCGCCCCGCAAATTCCCCCGTAACGTGCATGATCATTGCGTAATTGGTCTGGCCTCTAAAATAGTTGAGCGTCGTGAGAATTCCGGGAATTAACAGGATCAGCCAAAGAAAATATTTTCCCGTAAAAAATGATTTTAATGAATTCAAAGATTGTTATAATATTGGCAATAACTTATTGAAGTTGTTTAAAAATAATAAAAGTGAAAGATAGGAGATTTGCGGAAGCGATCCAAATCGGGATATACATTTTTCCAATAAAGTGTAAGTTCCCGAATATTTCGTAATATTACCTAACTAGAAAACCTGCTATGTATTGCCTATTTGTATTTCTGTCCTTCCTTATCGCATTCTTCCTCGTTATAGCTATCCTGCTGTATATTGCCGACAAACTAGCAAGACCCGCCCACGTTGGCATCGGAAATTTACTGGATCATGCCCCTGCTTTTTCCTGGATAAATCGTCCTAATTCAAATTGGTCCGTGGAAAAACGAACCGTCACTCTACAAAATGGACAAACCTATATTATTCCGATAGATGAGCCTGGTCACTTTGTGCTATTATACGACTGGGAAGTGAAATTTACGATGGATAAAGTGAAATATGTACTGACCATTCCTGCACAATCTACCACGGACTTTGCCAGTATTCCAATCCTTTTACAAAGTTTTATTTCCCCGTTAAGTAACACCGTTTATGCCGCTATTTTACATGACTATTTTTATCGAAACCCTCAGAATCAGCAAGCAAGAGCCATCATCCGGGCCGATGCGGACCGAATATTTTATTGGTGTATGCTGGCAAGAGGTGTTTGGAAAATCACGGCTATTGGAATGTATATTGGGGTAAGAATCGGTGGAGGTGGAAGTTACCAAAGATAGTTGAGATTTGAAAAATCGTTCATAACCTGACATTTTAAGTCATTTGACTATAAAACATCCATAAACTTATCCTATTATTTTTCCAATCTCCAATTAAATAAGTACTTTACCAATACTTATGCTGCTTGTTCGAACCGCCATAATTTTTATTTTTCTTACCTGCCAATTCCTTCCCCTATCTGGCCAGCCATTCCAGTGTGATGGACGACTGATTCTTTCCGCCGTAACGGAATCCACCACCAACTTCAACATAAATTTTGTGCCCTTTGGAGCGGTCAATTACAGTCAGATTTCCGCATACCTGGGAGAAAAATTTGATGCTGTTGGATTTAATCCGGCAGACAATTACATCTACGGGGTAAAAGAAAATTCGAATCAAATTGCACGCTTGCGGGCAGATTGGACTTATGAAGTGGTCGGATCAGTTCCTCAGGTGGATACCCTACAGGTCTACGCGGGAGACTGTACTCCACAAGGACAATATATTTGTTATGAAGATGACCTGAACAAAATACTGGTATTTGACGTGGTAGATAATTTTACGTTGGTAGAAACACTCGATTTATTTTGGAATCCGGCATCGGAAAATTCAGGTCCTTTTACGACCCGTATTGATGATCTCGCAATTGACCCAAACAATCCGGGGATTGCCTATGCCTTCCAGGGGAGTTTTCCGGAAGAAGATTATAATCCAGCCAATACCCGCGGATATTTGCTGAGCATTAATGTTGACTTTTTGGATCCAAACGTTGGAATGGTCACACCGATTGCCCCAATTCCAGCAGATGTGGTTTGGCGGTTGGGTAGTTTGTTTTTTACCACGGGAGGGCAATTATACGGACTGGGACCTTACGCAGACGAGCCCTTTACCCAAAGCCGATTAATTTCAATTAATACAACCACGGCCGCGGCAAATATCCAGGGAATCAGTACCCCTTTGGCAAATACGAGCGACGGCTGTTCTTGCCCATATAGTCTTTTTTTCACCAACAATGTCCAACCACGAGATGTGCCTTGTAATGGTTCTGAGGTAGATTATATACTCACCATTACGAATCGCTCTTATCTGGAATTATCCGGCCTGAATTTGACAGATACCTTACCCACAGAAATGGTGATCCAGAATATAACCGGGAATTTTACTGGAGATATTGAAGTGGGAACAGGCATTGGAACACAGATTTTAACCATTAATAATCTTCGCGTTTCAGCCAGAGGATCAGTAGAAATCACCATTCGTGCGGAGGTAATCGATATACCAGTGGGCTCCGTCTACAATCAGGCGCTTTTAACAAATTTACCTTTGCTTTTTGGAGGATCTAAAGTTTCTGATGATCCAAGAACATCAGGATCTGCTCCTGACCCTACTCGTCTTTTGTCGGAACCACAACCCCTGGAAGATACGATGATCGAGATCACTCAGCCGACTGATTGTTTAAACGCAGTTGATTCCCGTGTTATCGTTTCTTCTCCAGTTCTGCGGCCAGGAGAAAAATACAACGTTCTGGTACGTAACCAAAGTTGGGAAGAATTCCATTATGAATTTTTGATTGATGATACAAAATCATTTACTATTAATGGCTTACTTCCGGATGAATATTTTATTGCTCAAGTAACCCTGGAAAATAGTTTATGCAGTTTCGGATGGAAAGAACAACCCTTTGTAATTGAGCCGCCAAATGATCAACTGCAAGTTACCACCGTTACCAACAGTCCAATTTGTGAAGGTGTTGACCTCGAATTGTCCGCTAGTCTCTTTCCGGGCGGAACTGTTTACTGGACAGGTCCCGAGCGATTTGGTTCCACAGAATTAAACAATACGATTGACACGGCATCGCTGGATTATAATGGAAAATTTAAACTGGTGGCTACTTATGGGTTTTGTGAACAAATCAGAGAAATCGAAACATTAGTAGCGCCTGAAATTGAGGCCTCCATTTCAGGTGATTTAGAATATTGTGAACGCGCACCCATCCAACTGGAAGCGGTGGGTAATGGTGACCTTACCGCTTTTAGCTGGTCGGGCCCAAATGCCATAACAAGTGATAGTCAACAAATAAATGTATCATCTATCTCCGTCTTAAATGAAGGGTATTACGAAGTAGTCATTGACAACAATGGATTATGTCCGGATACCGTAGGTACGACTATTTCTCTTCTCCCCTCTCCTACCATTAACATGCCTGGCCTGATTGAAACGGATTTTTGTACGCCGTTAAAACTACGGCCCACCATCACGGGCGATGCTGCGGTCGCTTACCAATGGACCCGGCGTGCAGGTCTGGATTGTTACGATTGTCCAACGCCCGAATTGCAGGTTCCCTTTTTGCCGAGTTACCAACTAGCGGTGGAGAATATGATAGGCTGTGCGGACACTTCCCTGGTACAGGTAGTGCTTGACAAAGAACAACTCCTCTACGTTCCAAACGCATTTAGTCCCAACTTTGATGGGCGAAATGATTACTTTCAAATGTTCCCGTATTGTGGTGTTTCACATCTTAAAAACATGAAAATATTTGATCGCTGGGGCGTAAAGGTTTTTTCCAAAAAAGAATTGAATCATTCAAATCCAACTGAATTTTGGGATGGTCGAATTGGAGGTAAGTTAGCTTCAACGGGCGTATATATTTGGCAAGTGGAAATAGCGTTGGTAGATGGGACGGTACTTCTTTTTAGTGGAGATGTTTCGATTTTGAGGTGATGCAATTGGGAGACGATTTGTTTTTTTTAATTAATAAAATATGAGTTTCTCTAAAAGTGTTTTGTCGTGCAGAGGAGCAGAGAACGCAGAGATTCTTTAACGTGTATATCTTTCCTGCCTGCCGGTAGGCAAGGTGTCGTGAATCAAATATGAATATTATTTTTATTAAATGTATCTCAAGTTTTCTGTTTTCCTAGTTTTTAGAGCAGGCTCAAATATAATTGGCCGAAAATTTTTCTATAAAAAAATGACATCATCAAACTTTAGAATTATGCCAACGAGCTTAATAAATAATTTCCTTCAATCCACTAGAAAACAGTTTACCTATTATAAAATGTTGGGAGACAAAACCTTTGCTCAACTTCCCGACGAAGATTTGTTCTGGCAATCGCCTTCCGAAAATAATTCCATTGCGATTATTGTTAATCATTTACATGGTAACATGCAATCCCGCTGGACGGATTTTCTGACCACCGACGGAGAAAAAGATTTTCGTAACCGCGATCAGGAATTCGAAGATTTGATAAAAACCAGATCCGATCTTATCGCTAAATGGTCAGCAGGCTGGCAGACTTTGTTTACCGCTTTGGATTCGGTGAATGAAAATAATTTTGAGCAACTTGTATATATTCGAAACCAGGGTCACACAATTGTTGAGGCGGTTAACCGTCAGCTGGCGCACTATGCGTACCACGTTGGACAAATCGTTTTGATTGGACAGATGCGGCGGGGAAAGGACTGGCAAAGTTTATCTATTCCAAAAGGAGATTCAAAAATTTATAACAAGAAAAAGTTCGCGCAGAAAAAAAGGCGGGGTCACTTTACGGATGAGTTTTTAGATGGTTTAAAGGGTTAGGGGTTTTTTCTCTGTTGGCGTGTTTGGCTTTCAGTGGGCTTTTTTCCCTTCTAGCGTGTTTGGCTTTCAGTGGGCTGACAATTGACTTTTTTCTCTGCTAGCTTGTTTGGCTTTTTCTCTGCTAACGTGTTTGGCTTTCGGTGTACTTTCGGTGGGCTCTCTTCAATTGGTGAGGGGTGGTCGATTGGCTTTTTTTTCTGCTTTTTTGTTTGGCTTTTTTCTCTTTTGGCGGGTTTGGCTTTTTTCATATGGTGAGGGGTGGGATGCGGGACGACATCTTTATTTATACAGTTTCAAAAATTGTTATTTGGATTTTACTGAACAGTTCTAGAATTTTTCTAGAATTTTTCTATCTTTAGAAAACCGCTTTAAACTGTTCCGTTATGATCAAGAAAATATTCCTTTTTATGCTTCCTGGTACGCTTATTTTTGCCATTTGGAGTGCCTATCGCTATTATGGTCAATATCAGGAAAAAAAGTACCGTGATTCTTTTTATCAAAATTTGGTCGATACGTCCTCTCCCACCGTTACCGTTCTAAGAGATTCAATTTTGGTGGGTTATCGAAACGAAAAAAAAACCATTCATATCTATGTGCCTCCCGAGTACCATCAGGATACCATTCGCAGATATCCGGTGATGTATTTTATGGACGGAGAATCTTCTTTTAATGATCTGGAAAATATGGGGCCGGAATGGCAGATTGATGAGGTGATCAACGCAGCTTCCGCCGCTGGTAAACCGACCGCAATTGCCATTGGCATAAATGATGCGGAGGACCGGGATGCTGAATACACACCTTTTGTAAACAAGGATAATCCGGAAGCACACGGAGCAGCCTACGCGAATTGGGTTGCGAAAGATTTAAAGGCCTGGGTGGACAGTCATTACCGGACAGATCCGGCTGCGAAGGCCACCGCCATCGGTGGAATTTCCAGAAGTGGTATGATGGCCTACTATATGTTGATGGCACATCCGGAAACTTTTGGAAATGCCATTGTTCAGTCGCCTGCCATGTGGGTAGATTACGATCGTCTTATGGCAATGGAACTATCAAAAGAGCAACTCGCCGATAAAAAAGTCTTCGTTAGTGTCGGGGAATACGAAGGCAATATCATGATCCCGCACGCCAAAGCTATTTATGATAAATTTAAAGCGGCAGGCTTAAAGGAGGATGCGGTCCATTATGAAATAATTCCCAACGAAGGCCACTGGCACGTGACGTGGAGAAAGTCTTTTGCGGTGGCTTATCCGTGGTTGATGCAGTAGTTATTTTTATCGAAGAGGGCGGAGGATGGACTTTTTTCCCTTTTAATGTGCTTGGCTGACAATGACTTTCAGTAGGCTTTCGGTTTCAATATGCAGGTCTGAAGTATTCATGATCCGTTTTTTGGTGAAAAATTACCTGGGAGTTACTTCGCCGATGATCACCCCAAAGTTTCCATCAGTTTGTTCCCAATTTGCCGCTTGCAAGCACATCAAGCTCCGGAAAAATAAGTCTAAAGCTAGGAGCGAGACATTGGGCCTCCCGCAGGGGGTGGGAATAGCAAACCCGCCCTGCGGGTTTGCTATGTTCTCGCCTCTCAAACATTTCCTTTCCTATGTCCCACTTCATCACCTTTTCGATAATTTCCTTATCTTCGTTCCCAAAAAACACCTATGCCCATTCCTAAGAAAACTGCAGAACAAAAAAGACTTGACGACCATTATTCCGGCAAAGAAAGATGGCTCGACTGGGGGCCTTATCTCAGTGAGCGACAGTGGGGAACCGTCCGTGAAGATTATAGCCCCAATGGTCAGGCCTGGTCCTATTTGCCACACGATCACGCCCGTAGTCGCGCCTACCGCTGGGGAGAAGATGGCCTGATGGGAATTTCTGACATTCGTTGTAAAACC
>CALLLR010000111.1 GCA_938008185.1 uncultured Saprospiraceae bacterium | reverse complement strand
AACTCTAGACATGTCTCTTGTATTAAAATAATGTATAAATTGCGAATTAAACATCGCTTAGTGACCTTGACAGGATTCGAACCTGTAACCTCTTGATTCGTAGTCAAGTGCTCTATCCAGTTGAGCTACAAAGCCATTTTTTCACCCAAAAAACCCAATTATTTGGGTCAGGGGTGCAAATTTACAACAAATTCCCCATTTTGACAACGATTTTAGGTTAAAATTTCCAGGGTTGTTTAAGTAATAAGGACCGTCTGAGACAAGAAATCAATATTTAATATTGGAGATTCAGCATTTAATATTGATTTAACCTTACTCCACTTCCACCAAAACCCCCGGGTCACGCATAAAAATCTTCAAAAACAGATTCTGCTCCTGTGGTGTCCGTAATTTATGTTCATTCCGGTCAATCAATTTTATTTTCATTCCTGATCGACTCTTTTCTACCAAAATCCGGTAAGGCGGTTTATTTTCAATGGCAACCAGTTCTCGTTTTCCATTCCGATTGGCAATCTCACACAATCGGTACCCCCAACTTGTCGTCCCTCGCAAATCTATAAGTTTACTAAAGGCAGGCAATACATTATCTTGAAATGGCAACCAGGTTTTCCGCGAATCAAGCGCAAAGAGCAGTTGTCGATCCTGCAATTCTTCGGTTAGGGTATACGCGCTGATCATCCGGTGTGGGCCGATAAAAAATTCTTTTTTTAAAGTGGTAGGCAGCAAACCTGTGACCAATTCAATTTTATGATTGGCGCCCTCGAGATACAAAGGTTGTCCCGTAATCTGGTCGATCAATACCGCAAAACTGGCCTCGGTGTAAGCGATAAAATCAGCTTGCAATAAAACCATATCTCCCAGTTCAATCTTCTCCGAAAAATCGAGTCGCAAAACCTCTGAGGACTGAAAAAGAGAAACGTCATCGGAGGCCAGAACCATAGTGAATTTATCGGGAAGGGTAAATAGCTCCAGTTCGGGTTCGTCCAGGTTGACGACGCGGTCGGTTTGGCCTCCGAGTGTTTTCAGCGCAATATTCTGAACGGTAATTAACCCCATTTTCCTTGGCTGGTCGAATACTTCTGTTATAACTTTATCTGCTACCGTGGCAATCGTTAAGTCTTCGAATCCTTCTCGGATGTCAAGGACGATCGGGTGACCATTTTCATCGATGGCGTTTAATAATTTTTGTTCCGGACCGCTGGTGATTTTCTGAATATCACTTCCGTCGGGAAGTTGGAGCAGGGTACGGTATTTTTTGAGAAACAATTTTGCTTGTTGGCCAAAATAAGCGATACCAATATCGGAATGATAATATTCTGGATTGGCAATGCGGTCGGGCTGCTGACCGTTGATGGTGAAAACTTGATCCGTAGTTTCGTCGTACACCTGAGGTTTTCCCGCAACGCGGATATTCCGTACCTTGGAATGGTGCACCTGAAAAACATCACCTTCTATCATTTCTATTGACTGTCCCGTCAATCCGGGTAATCGCAGTGGCGTACCATCCAGATAGATCATAAATTCGTCCGCTTTTCGCTGGCAGGTGACGACTGGTTTGCTTTTTATGTTGGTAAATGTTTTGGCGATTAAAAAAACCGGCTGATCTTCGCAACAAAACACCTCCGAAGAATCATTACGGACCGCATACTTGTTTTGGGAACTGGCAAATAATTCAAAATGCTGCATGTCCAATTGGACGGCTCCCAGATAATCGGTGATCAGTTCGTCGTTAATAAAATAAGGTTTTCCAGTTTCCTCAAATAAAAATCTTGTTTTATTAAGTCCGACTTTTACCTCCTGTAATCGCTCTCCGTTTTTAAACACAATGGATTGATTGCCCAGGCTTGTCACCTTCTCACCGTACAAGCTAATGATATTTAATTGTCGATCCATCACGATTCGTCCAGCCTGAATTAAACAATGACCCGCAGAAATAATAATTTTTTTGTCGATAAAAGCTACGGACTGCCTGCTGGTTTTTTGTTCTAATGATACCAATACATCGTCTTGTAAGAATACCGTTGGCCACAATCGATAACCCTCAATCCCAAACCATTCGCCACTTGGATACTTCCGGTAAAATTGTCCTTTGATTGGTTCCAGGTAATAATCCACCCAGTTTTCAGAATCCGGAATTTGCTGGTTATCAAAATCTCGGAAATAAACACCTTGTTCCGTTTCTAAAATAAGCAACTCGCTCTCCGGCGGTACTAATGCGCGCACCACCGTTTTTCCAGCAATTTGATACTTTGTTTTCGCTCCTTTTTGTACCGCCGCCGTCGAATACACTTCCACCAGGTCCTCCGTCAACCAAAGCACAAATATATCCCCAAATACCCTGGCATCGGCCACCGTATTTCCATCAAAAACATCTCCTTTTTTTATATTAAAATCTGTCATTTTCAGTAAATATAGTTATATCAGTGGATTGTTTATTAGTCAATCAGTGGTACGTCTATGGCACGGGAATAAAGATGCTAGAAGAAATTTACTTAGGGACAGTTATTTATTTCACGTCCCTTAATCAGTCGAGGTCGGCAAAAAATCACTGAATTTTACCCCAACCCTCGTACGTTTGTAAATATACAAGAAGTTCATTGAAAAAATTAATATCTTAGAATTTCCATTGGTGAAAGTGTCTCAGCCCTAAGCAACTTTTATAAGTATGCAGACCTTTAGGTTTCCTTCACCTTTGGAGGTTTTTAGAGACAGAATAGCATTTAAGGCAGTAGTTGAAAATCACTTCTAGCCAGCGTAATTGCACGAGAGTAGAGGAAATATTGCTATAAAAAAATTGTAGACAGAATCAGATTCTGCCTACTCTGGATAGTTTCTTTTGCAAGAGACTTCCTTTGTATCAAAGGTATAATTTTTTTCTAAAAAAGCTAAAGGGAGTTCCAAATTTTTTTTGACTAGTACTTTATCAGGGGAATTTAATTGTTTTAATGTTAAACTATCAATCCACTAATCAAAGAATCTGCGTATCAAACCAATCCGATCGTCAAAAAAATATTGGAATTTACCCCCGGCCCTAAAGGGAGTTCCAACATTTTTTTGACTGGGTTTTATCAGGGAAATTTAGTTGTTTTAATATTAATCCACTAATCCACTAATCCACTAATCCGCTAATCCACTAATCCACTAATCCACTAATCCACTAATCCACTAATCCACTAATCCACTAATCCACTAATCCACTAATCCACTAATCCAATAATCCAATAATCCGCACATCTACTCATCGTCCGCCCATCGTCAACCCATTTCCCTTCGCTGCTGCTTATAAGTCTTCGACATCAACAATACCAGCTCATGAATTGCCTTTTCAAAATTATCCGTTTCTACGTAGTTATCTTCTCCGAAAACAGGTTTCATAAAAGCGCCATCCTCCTCCTCATTTTCCGGTTTAACAAAAATTCCTTTGATCGCAATTGCTCCATTTTGGCGTAAGCCCTCAATCATCTCTGACAAGTCCTTCGTATTGATGAGTCCGATCGAAGGCTCTCCGTCAGTAATCACAAAAATCGAGCAGAGTAAGTTCAATTCTGGTTGTGCCAGTTGCAATTTATTTTTGAGCGTTATCACCTCCTCGTGACAACGGGTGACGCCTTCGCTGATATTTGTACCCCCGCGACCTCCGTAGACCACCTCGGTTCCCACAATTTTAGCAATATTTCGAATGATGGTGTAGAGCACCGAACGGTTGGTATACGTATCCGAGATGTTGACTGTTTCGATAAAGTAGGTACCGAAAAAATGAAACGCATCGTGACTTTTACGATCCTCCAGGCCAAGTACTAACAAATATAATATTTTAAATAAATTACGCATCTTTTCGTGATCCATTGAACCCGAAGAATCGAGTGCAAAAGCGTTGAGTTGTTCCGCTTCGCCCCGGGCTACTTCGTGACGCAAGGTCCGCATTACTTCTCCGCTTTGCCATTTAAATTGATCACCAAAAGTTTCCGGATCAAATTCTACACCATCCATACTATGACGATACGGATCAAAACGCACCGTCCGTCGAATGGGCAGCGCCGTCCGGAAGGCTCCTTTTACAAATAGCACATAAGGCTTAACTTCTTCCTCAATTTTCAGCATCTCCTGCAACCAGATATTCTTGCGTTCATCCGGTAATTCGTCTTCTTTTAGAATTCCGTATTGTCGCATTTTATGTTCATCAAAAGTAGTTTTATTGGCAATGGAAGTCAGGTGAGAACGGATAATCATCTGCCATTTTTCCTGTAAGTATGGCTGGGTAAAAGGTGCTTCTCTTTCCACCAGGATGGTTACTTCTGCTTTGGAAGTTAAGTTTCGTAATTTTTTTGTTAAAGCGGACAAGCGGTGGTTGGCTTTGGTCTCTTCGCCCTGGCTTTGGAAGAAGGCTTGTCGTAACCGTTGGGTCTCCAGGGACGGAAGGATAGGGAGGGACGGCAGTATTTGATGATTCGATAAAGTCCAGGTTAAAAAAGGGCTGGTAAACTGATTGATGGTCGTGATTAATGGTAGCGCAAGTCTGTCTTTCGCTACGTTGGTGAGCGCCAGTTGTTGGTCGGAAGACATAAAGCTAAGACCCGTCAATACTTCCTGTCTTTTTTCGGGAGACCACTGGTGCCATTGGGGTTGTTTTTTATCAGTCCACGCGGGTGTATCGGGAGCGAAGGCCGGCCAGTTTTCCTGATGTCCTTTTTCCCGTACGGATTGTAGTCGCGCCACAATAGACTTTTTACCAAAAATATTTTGAATCCGGGTTCCCGTTTTTTCGCTGCCGTTGGTCAATAATTGAAAAGTCGCTTCTGGTAATGTTTCACCCAGTTTCTTTCCCGACTGATTATCCAGTAATTCCTGAAATTTTACGACCGAAAGATCCTCGCGACAAATTTTAAAATAATCCGCTTTGATATCAGGCGCCGTTGGAATGTTATTAGGAACTTGTTTTTGGCTTTTAATAAATTCAAGAAAAGCAAACAAGGGCGCTTCGTAATTTTCTACAAACACCTGAACAGAAGGTTGCGCCGTTTCCGCCAGTCGATTTATTTTAATGCCCCGATCTCCCAGTCCAAAAAAGTCCAGCGCCAGTAGATGGAGATAAACAATGACCTGCTGTCCCGGTAACAACTGGGCAAAGTCACCCGCCCGGAAACGGTATTGAAACAAATAAGGCTTGACCTGTTTTTGTTGCGTCAGAAAAAGGGCAAACTGCTGAAAATGTTCCCAGCAAAACAAATAGGGTAGTGGTATGTCCCGATAATTTGTCTCACTCGCCGCCGCTTCGGTCAGCTGTAACAACCGCGGCAATTCCATCCACTGCTCGTACGCCCGCAAGTAGTCCAGATGCTCCGCAATCTGCGCCACCGAAAACTTCTTAAGCGCAGCCACCGGAACAAAAAAACCTCTTAAGTTCATCGCATCTTTTAAAGATTTCCAATGATTTTGGGTCGCCTTAAAAGCTGGATCAAATAAGGTGGTGAGGGCCGGTTGTTTTTTACTTTTTAGAATGGCTTCGTACTTTCCTTCTTCGATGTGTCCGTACCAGTTTGCCTCGGAAATTAGGATTAGAAAGTTATCTTCCAGGTGTTTTTGTTGGAGGGTTTTCCAGGGTTGGCGGGTGGAAGAGGGGAAATGTTCCAGCGTTGGTGAAGTGGAAGAAGGGTTCATGCTTTAAATATAAGGAAAATGAACTATTAATTTTTCTCTTCTTACTCAAAAGCAGTCTTCAAGATATTTATTTATAGTAATTTATAATTCATTTTTCTAATCTTCCATTTTTATTCGCTTTTGATTATTACCATTGGTATCCATCAGATAAAACTCAACCTCACTGTCAAATTGGCAATTCCCAGTATAATGTCTCGAGCTTTTATTCACTACTATTTCTTGTCCATTAGGCCTTATAGTTAAAAAATGAAATCTTTCTTGGAATAATCGCTCTCGAATAATTTCAAATGATCCAGTTGCTAGATTGGTTTTTCCCAGAGTTCCATAGGCAGCCCATAAAATGCTGTTTTCAATAGGAAGATAGGAGGTATTTTGAACGAGTAAATCGCTATTGTTTGCTACTTCTATACCGTGAATAAATTGGATTTCATCAGTATCTATGTTATAATAATTTAAATTATTAATCCTATTATTAGTCGTATCAACAGATATAAAACAAAATTTATTCTCGTCAATCCAAGACCAGCTACCAATATAATTGAGTTGAGTTAACGTATCTAATGTAATTCCATTTTCGTCACTTAAAATAAAATTAGAAAAAGAACCCGTTTGTGTATTATAGATGATTTTGCTTGCATCTGGACTCCATTTGGGATGACGATTATAGCTTCCTGAAAAGGTAATCTGTGTTAAACTATCCCCATTGGATTTGACTTTCCAAATATTCTGATCTGACGCAGTGTAAATCAGCCAGTCGTTTACACTCCAATCCAAACCATATAATGCCTTGTCTGTTAGCATTGTTTTTTCTCCGGTGCAAAAGTCTTTTACCCATAGTTCCCAAGTGGGACTCCAAACCGAATTGACATAACGATAGTAGGCTAATTGTTCTCCATTTTTTGGATTAAAACAAGGGAAGGAATAATCATAAGGGATCGCATCGGAAAAGACTTCTTGACAGTCAATAAAACAATCTCTACACGCTAGAGTAGAGGAGTCCGCAACTTCGGAAGCTGTGGTTAGGGAATTTTCTAATCCTATATTACAAAGTACAGGTGTTGATGGCATTATCGACAATTCATCGTCTGTACAGGATTGGAGTAAAAAGAAAGTTATGAGTATAAAAAAATGTTTATTCATCTTATTATTTTTTAGTTGTTCGTCTTAAATTAAAATTGATTATATTTTTACGAACTTTTCTACTACTATACCTTCATCTGTTTGGATAAGACAAGAGTATAGGCCATTTGGTATGTTTTTAAGATTTACTTGAATATCATTATTTAATGTTATTTCAGAAACTGTAATCATTTCCCTTCCTGCAATGTCAATAATTGAAATGTTTTGGATACTATAATCTGATAAATTAGCGGAAGAAATGTTTAAAAAATCAGCGGTTGGATTTGGATAAATTTTAAAAGATTGTTTTAGTAAATTCTTTGTGTTTGTGGTAGTACATCCGATAACAGAATAGGTTAAATCTGCCTCTTCAGGAGAGGATGGAATCCATCCTTCGATCGTACAATTTCCGTTTTTTAGGTAATAGATATAGCCTTCTAATGTTGCTCCCAAATTACTAGGTGTACCAATAATTTCTACATTTTCTAACGGTTGTAATTGGCCATTTTCACTGTTTAGAAAAACCGTTGAGGAACTATGTCTTTCCCAAGAATGAGTAATATTATAATTCGCAGGAAGTGAGCTAGAAATAGCTGTTGTAATTTTATAAACGTCGGCAGTATATAATCCTACATCGAATATTTGTCCCGTTTCTGTAGTGAAAGGTTCGGTTAATTCAATATTTGTTTCCGTTGCAACCAATTCGATATCTCGACTATGATTATCTGTATCGGTTCCAAAATGGTAGACATTACACAATGGACTTTCAATTAATTCTAATGCGGCTCCCCCGTTAAGTAATCCAAATCCGGTTTGGTCGTCATATCCTACACCTGCTGGAGGCAACACAACATCTCTTGCGGTTTCCTGTAAAATATATTCAATATCCTCTGGATGTAAATCAGTATTAGAATAACTAGCGATTAAGGCCGCCAATCCAGTAGCATGAGGGGTTGCTCCTGACGTAAAACTTATACCTCCATAAGCTTGATCAGAAGCATTAGAAGTGCCAGGGACATAGTTGGCGGCACTCCTTGTTAATTGCCATCTGCTTGGTGCTGCAAAATCTATAGGTTCACCTATTCTGCATTCTGGATTGAAATTACCTTCTGTATTTGTACCTCCAACACACATTACCCATTCGTCTTGGATAGTTCCGGGAAGTCGTGGAGCACTAGCGTTACCTTCATTATTGCCTCTTGATCCGCTGATAATTACGCCCATTCTGTTTAGATGATGTACAACTTCTCTTAAAGCAAAATAATCAGAGGTACTTGGTGAATTATATCCACCACTTATATTTATTATATCAACTTCATATTCTTCGTGAGCCTCTTCTAGACCTTGAATTAAGGTGCTGATAGGAACTCCCGTAAAAAATACTCTCTGAGCAATTAATTGTACTCCATCTTGTGAACCACTTCCTCCTGCGATTCCAGCAACTCCTAATCCATTATTTCTAATGGAACCAACAATACTTGCTACTTTAGTACCATGGTCACCGATATCATTTTCGTTATTTGTAGAAATATCACTTCCATTTTGATAATTTATTCCAGCGGTAATGACAGAACCTGCAAAAGTTCCGTTACCAAAGTCCTCATGAGACCAACGTATACCGGTATCCATTATGGAAACCTTTATATCAGAACTTCCTGCTCCCGCAATACACCAAGCTGATTCCATGTTTATGTGGCCATTAGGGTAGTTAGGAGTGGCATGTAAATTACTCTGAGTAGGATATAAATTATCATCAGGGTCACACATGTCAAGGGTTAATACTGGATTTATTTCCGCGTATCGTATATAACATTTTAATTCTGGATCTTTTAATTCTTTGATGATGTCAGGTAACTCACTGTTTCTTGATTCCTTTGGAATTACTAATATTAGACTGTTATAAAAGTCAGGGGTTTGAACAGTTTTTCCAAACCTTGTAGTCGAAGTGCTTTGATTAGGGGTACGATTGGGATGAATCTTTATAACCTTATGATTACCAAGATTTTCAACTCCAATTTTATTTGCAATTTGTTGAACAATATTCGAATCATCAATAATGTTACCAAGACTACTAAAACGAACACTTTTATCATTCAAAAAAGATGAATTAATAATGTTTGGTTTAAATTTTATAATTACTTCATTTTCAAGATAAGTGGGGTTTTCGTTATTGTCTAATACAGGCGTTAAATCTCTAGACAAGGTTTTTAATTTATAGGCATTATAGTTGTTACCATTTTCCTTTTTTGATAAAGATGTCAAATACAGTTCTTCATTTTCGTTTAAAAGAAGTTTTATTGGAGAATTTGTGATTGCTTGTTCATTTGTAATTTTTGTAGTCCATTTTGTTTCACCTAATGAGTTATATTGAGTAACAAATATTGTACTTTTATTTTCTATCTTTTCTTCTATAGCTATAAAAATATTACCATTTTCATCAATTATTAGACTCTTAGACTTTGCTTTAGTAGTTGTTAAAGCCGATGTTCTTTTCTTTACCCAATTCAAGTTTCCTAAATTATCATATTGAATTGTAATAGGTTCTGTCCCTCCGTATACATTTGACTGCCAACCAGTTAATACAATATTTCCAAGTGGGTCCGTTTGGATAGTTGAAACACTATCTACCTCTCCACCATCATATATTTGGGACCACAAAATATTTAGATTATTATCTAACTTGGTGGTTTTAATATCAAAAGTTTGACCATTCGTAGTAGTTGTTCCTGATACTAATAGGTTTCCATTTATATCTTTTACAAGACCTGATGGTTTCTCAAAGCCAAGAGATGAATTACCAATTCTTTTTTCGTCGAGTAAAGATCCATTTGATGAATATTTTAAAATGGCAATATCCCATTTGCTAATACTCTGAGCACTTGTACCCGTTACAATGATATTGCCTGAGAGGTCAAATGAAAGATCTACAGGAACATCGTATAAATTGTTGTAGTCATATCGTTGCTGCCAAACAATATTTCCACTATTTCCATTTACTTTTAGTGTAAGATAATCTAGTTGACTACCATTTCCTGTACTCAAACCTGTAACATATAGATTTCCAAAATTATCGCTTGCTATTGCTGTCGGAATATCAATATTGTTTCCAGTGCCATTAATTTCACTATGCCAAATTTTTACTCCATCAGGATTGTATTTAACTAGAAGTATATTGTTTTTTTTAATAGATCCATCAACACTACTGACCCCTGCGACGTAGGTATTACCATTAAGATCAACATTAATAGCTGAACCATAATTTTTGGTGTTTGAGTCAGCTTCAAAGTTATTATCCCAAAGTAAATTGCTTTGATCTGATCGTTTTTCAACTAATAACTTAGTTGAATTTTCATTTATAGTAAAATGACCTGTAGTTAATAGGTTTCCTGAAGCGTCTAATGTTGATGCAGCCCATTTGTATTCATTAGGTTGCCCAAAAGATTTCTCCCAAACTTTATTAACTAACGCTTGTGTTTGCGAGAATAAAATACTTAATGTAAAGAAGTAAAGAAGTAATTAATAGTTTAATGAATTTCATGGCTTTTCCTTTTTGATTAAAAAAAAAATTCTTAGCTGAATGCTAAAATATCAATCTATTGTTTATTGTTGTTTAGAGAGTATGGTTAAACTCCTGTCATGAAAGTATACAAAAAATGATGCTATTCATAATTGTATTTTATAAATATAGTAAAAATTTCACTCTTTTATAACAAATTAATAATTTTTTTAAAATATCTTATAATTTCAAAAGAAATTATCGGGAGTGTGCACTATTTTGTGTTTCTCTAGGAATTTAAATTTTTAATGTTAAAGTTTGTGAGCAAAATTTTTAACTAAAGATTTTTCTTATGAAAAAGAAGACAGAAGATTTATTAAATCAGTTGGTAGACCAGCTGGAGAACAAAGAAGATTTCGATAAGGTTCGAGATCAGCTATTAAAAAGAGGTGTAGAGTCACTGCTTAAATCGGAGATGAGCGCTCATTTGGGGCATGTTCCTGGGTGATAATATCCGCAATGGACACTCTGAGAAGACGATTAAAACTGCTTCTGGTGATCAACGTATCAGGGTTCCACGAGATCGTCAGGGAACTTTTGATCCAGTCATCGTACCCAAGCATAAGTCGATGAGTCAAGAACTGGAAGACTGTGTTTTACTGCTGTATGCTAAGGGCATGAGCAATGCGGATATCATTGATTTTTAGCACAAACTTACAAGATAAACTATTCAACATCCCAGGTTTCAATCATCACTAATTAGATGCTTGAGGAGATCAGAATCTGGCAAACCAGACCACTTGAAGATCAGTATGCAGTTGTCTGGATTGATGCGATCCATTACAAAATTAGACAGGAAGGGAAAGTTATTTCTAAGGCAGCGATGATTGTTTTGGGTATTGACATGGAAGGTGTCCAGGATATTTTATTTCTCTGTTCTGATAATTTAACTGGTTTACAAAAGTCAGTCGAAGCCATTTTTCCAAATTCAATTCATCAAATTTGCATTGTACATCAGATCCGGAATTGTCTAAAATTTGTTTCTTACAAAGATCGACGAAAAATTATCAAGGCTATCAAATTAATTTACAAGGCCGATAATGAGCCGGTGGCGCGCGTAGCGTTTGAAAATTTCAAAAAAGAATGGGGTGAAAAATATCCTTTGGCAGTTAAATCCTGGGACACCAATTGGGAGGCGCTTACCGCATTTTTGCAATATCCAGCTGAAATTTGAAAATTGATTTACACACAACCAATATCATTGAGAGTTTCAACGCCAGTTTGAGAAAATTTACTAAAAATAAAAGAGTCTTTCCAACTGACGATGCAGCATTGAAGTCTATTTACTTAGCCTTCCAGCAGATTGAAAAAAGATGGAAGAAAAGCAGAATGGGCTGGCCACAAATTTACAACCAGTTGGCCATCTATTTTGAAAACCGTATTTTGTAACCGCTTGCTAACAATGACCTTTGAATTTAATTCATAAACACAAAATTTTGGACAAGCCCGAATTATCTCCTATGAAAAATACTTTACAAATCCATTTAAAAAAATTCAAATAATTTTACTAAAAGTTCTGTCGGTTTTTCCAAAAAAATCTTATTTTGAGACGATTCAATATTTGAAAAACAAAAATACACCCAATCCTACGATTATAACCCGCTCCATGCACCCAATCCAGCAACAATTCAAATACCACGAACTTCCCGGCCACTTCGAGCGCGATACCCACATCGAAATCCTCGACACGCGAATTGAAAATATCAGACTCCTCACCGGAGAAACCGCCGCCGAAGACGTCATCGTCCTCACCTACCACGACAGCCCCAACCTCAGCTTCTACGATGCTTACGGAAGAGAACTCGACATCGACCACTACCTGCCGGAAAAATACCGTAAAGCCGATCTCGAAGGCGCCGACCGGATCATTCTCAACTTGAATAATCTGGACCAGAAAAAGGCCAAAACAAAATCTCAGTTTCACCTCTTTCTCACCGAATGTATTAAATCCGGTGAAGGAAGCCTGGCCGTTGGCCTCCGCCGAAGATATGGTCTGGAAACCACCAAACAGGTACTTACCCGATTTTTAAAACACCTGAAAATTGAAGAAATTATCATTGAAATTGTGGATAACCTGCCCAATAAGTTTGATAGTTTTTATAAATTTTTGGAAGCCCTGATTATTTTTCAACAAAAATGGTACAGCGGTTACGTCCACTTTACGGCCAAAAATAATATTGTCATTACTCCGCTCAACAAAAGAAGCGGCGTCGCCATTATGATCGAAACCCAAAGCGCCGGAGGTCATCTCTTACCGCCCGAACAATGGATCATCACCCGGACCGAAAATCCCGCGACCTTCGAACAAGCCCTGGTCTTCCGATCACCTGATATTCAGGATTTTTTTGAGGCCAGTGGAATGGATCACTATTTTGCGACGGATCGTTATAAGCTCTATCATACGCCCGAAGAACTGGCCATCGACAGCCTCGTAGATAACACCAATAACATGCTGCGGTTACCACTGGCCCACGAATGTTACCAGATTTTACCCGCCGATCCTTACCTCATTATTGTCCTGACCAAATCGCAGGAAATGACCATTGTGAATACGCACCGTTCGGTCGTTCCGCACAAATGGCCGCGTAAGGT
>CALLLR010000110.1 GCA_938008185.1 uncultured Saprospiraceae bacterium | reverse complement strand
GGTCATAAAAGCCGTCATTCCCAATCGCCAAAAAAGTGGAAAACGATATTCTACCTGACTGGTCAAATATTGTTTATCCCTAAACCGGCCTTCCAGATATCCCCGCATTCGTTTGGTTCCGCCCAGCAAAGATAACTGATTAAAAGGGACCTCGCCCGCCGTCAATTCCGAATAAACCTGAGCAGCCAACGTGCTGTTTTTACCAACCGGAAAGTACGCCGCAATATCCAGATAAATTTTTTGAAAATTAAAATCACTACCCAGAAATTTTTGGTTACCGAACAAAACCAGTTCGGCGAGCATTCCTGTGCGGGGCGTAAAGAGATGATCGCGCGTATCGTAATTGACCACCAGTCCACCTCCTGACAAAAGTCCTCCCGTGCGACCCACGATGGAATTATCCGTATCCAAAATACCTCCTTCTTCTACCTCGACAATATCATAATCGTCCAGCCAATAACGCAATCCAACAAACCATTTTTTATTGATACCATAAAGACCATTCAGCCGAATCCGGGGATAATTGACATTAAAAACTTCACGGTCCGCTTTCAGCGTATTATTCCCATTTCCATAATAAAAGTAAACGTAGCGGTAATATCCCAACTCACCGTAAATTTTATATTTTTCTTCTTTAAAAAAAAGTTGAAAAGGCAGATAAGACAAAAGCTGTTTATTGAGTGTATAGGCAAAACCCAGCTGAAACTGGGAAGGGCGGGTGGTTTTGGGCTCTCCTTTAAATCTAAAAGTTACGTTGGTCGCGCCCCCAAATCCCCAGCTGGTTTCGGGAGTAGAAAAAACAAGAGGCAGGACAATAAAGCTATAATCTTTGGTGGTATCGGCGACCGAAGAGGGAGCAACCGCAAAAAGCTGGCAACCAAAAGTCAGGCAAAGGAAAAGGCATTTAAATTTTAGTATAAATTTCATACTGTAAAAAAAGCAAAATTTCGCTTTAGCTCGTCCACTAAATTAGGTAATATGTCGCCATACGTTAAAATTTTAGGCTAAAGTGTTACTTATCAGCCTGGAATCGTTATGACATCAAACGGTCTTTATGGCGAAGCGATAGTCCGGAACCACAATGAAAATCGGCTCTGCCTTGCCCGCCGGCAGGTAAGCAGGTAGTATGGACACGGTGGTTTTGGGTTATCTTTTTAAAAGGAAACAAAAGAATTGCCACAAAGGCGCTAAGACACGAAGAAGAAGAAGAAGAAGAAGAAGAAGAAGAAGAAGCCACTAAGGCGCAAAGGCGCAAAGAAAATACGTGAAAACTTTGTGTCCTCGTGGCTTCGTGGCAAAAACCAAGAAGTAGAAAAAAGAACCTTAGTGTCTTCGCGTCTTCGTGGCTAAAAAGAATATCAGCATTAAATAAATCGCCTGTTTTTTAAAATTATTTAAACGAAAAAATTAACATTTTGCAAATAAGTCGTAGTCTTGTAAAAAATTTAGTGTTGATGGAATCATCCGGTAAGACTGTTTCCCAACAGGCCATGGAGGTCGAATGGGAAGAAATACAAGCGGCACAACGCCAGCCTGCTCTTTTTAAACCGCTGTATAATCGTTACTACGAAGCGATTTTCCGGTTTGTTTATCGCCGTACGAACGACGAGCACTTGTCTGCGGACATCGTGGCGCAGGTATTTTTAAAGGCCATGCAAAAGCTGAATAAATACCAGTTTAAAGGAGTGCCTTTTTCGGCCTGGCTATACCGGATTGCCTCCAATCAGGTAGCTCAGCATTTTCGGGATGCCAAGAAAGACCGTACCGTCAGCATCGAAGAGCAAAACTTGACCGACCTCGCCGACGAAATGAAAACAACGGATAACGAAAATTTAAGAACACTCCTAATCAAATCGCTCGAAGGTTTAAAACCACTCGATTTGAGTTTAATTGAACTCCGATTTTTTGAACAAAGACCTTTTAAAGAAATAGCCGACCTACTTGAAATCACTGAAAGCAACGCCAAGGTAAAGACCTATCGAATTTTAGAAAAACTTAAAAAAAGTATTACAAAAAATATTTAGCACGGATTTAAAATCCTTGCTTCCAAATCCTTGGATATGAAAAAAGATAATTACAAAATCAATCAAGACTTTAAACCGCTCTCCAGCGAGCAGATCGAAGGGCATAAAAATTTCGACGAACTGCTGAAAACGTTTAACGCAACCGCCCAACCCGAAACATCTTCGGCTGTTAACGGCGCTCCTGCTCCCCGTCACCGGTGGATTTATCCGGTACTGGCTATGGCCGCAGCGGGTTTGGTCGGCGTACTGATGATGGTACTCAATCCGGCTCCCAAAGCAGATACAGCCGCCGAGGCAAAAGCTTATTTTGCGTCTCAGCCTTTTATTAATCCACCGATAAAAACATTGAAGCCTGTTTATCAGACGCAGCAAGTAGATGCCAATCAGGGTGGAACGTATGTTTACGAAAATGGCTCAACCGTCGTGGTTCCTCCGGCAGCTTTTATCAATGGACAAGGAGGGTTGGTAGAAGGTCCGGTAGAAATTAAGTACCGGGAATTTCACGATTACGTAGACTTTTTCATCTCGGGTATTCCCATGAATTACGATTCGATGGGTACCAGTTACCATTTAGAATCAGCGGGGATGATTGAAATTTACGCGGAGCAAAATGGAGAACGATTAACTATGAATCCGGGTAAAGAAATCGAAATCAAACTGGTTCATGATATTTATGCCACCGCTGACGATCCACTTGATTTTAATATCTATCATCTGGATACCGAGCAACGTAACTGGGTGTATAAGGGAAAGAATAATCTGGAGATTTTAGATAATCCGCTCCTGGTCACTCCTCAATCTCCGGAAGCGCAAGCCACCGAAAATTATCAGACACAGTTAGCTGATTTAGAAAAAGAAGCATCGCAGGAATTGGCAAAAATCGAAGCGACGATTCCAAAGCCAAAGGTACCCGTAGCTCCCGCCGAAGCAGATCCCAACGCAACCGTTTTTAATTTTGAATTTACAGAGGATATGATTCAGGTAGAAACAGCGGAGAATGATCTGGATGAACAACGGGCAGCACTCAGAGATTTACAAGAACAATACGACAACATACTTTGGCAGGTCGTCCCTAATCAGCCCGACTTCAACGAAGATGCCGCCGGTAGTATCAACTGGGTGGATATGAAGCTGCGCAAACTAAACAATCGTGACTACGAAATCACCCTGATCGGTACGGCCAATCAGATGAAAGTAAGAGTCAACCCGGTACTGACGAAAGCGGACTATCAACAAGCGATGACAGACTTCAACCGGTCTTTTGCAAAATATGAAACGGCACTTGCCGACCGGGAAGGACAGCTTCAATCAGCCCGGAAGGAACTCCTTAAGGAGATTGCGGATCGTAAACGAATTGCCAAGATGAACTACGACAAGCGAATTGCGACTTTGAAAGCGGAAGGCAATAACAATAAAGTGACCGAGGAAATGATCAAGCACCGGATCGTGAATACTTTTACGGCTACGAGATTAGGTATTTGGAATTGTGACCGTCCCCTACCCCCGTGGTTGGTACGTTTAAATGCAGACTTTCAAAATGATCAGCAAGAAGCTTTTAATTCAAACGTAGCGTTTCTGGCGGATCAAACCCAAAATACGGTGGCTAAATTTTACGCCAAAAAAGGAACTGAAGTACAATACAGCCGTAATAGTAAAAAATTATTGTGGGTCGTAACGAAAGAGAATAAA
>CALLLR010000109.1 GCA_938008185.1 uncultured Saprospiraceae bacterium | reverse complement strand
GGCCTGGGAAAGTATTCAGGCCAAACTTTTTCGCCTGAGTCTTAAGACTTTACAGCTCGATCAAATGCAACGTTTCGGAGCTTCGTTGATCAACGAATCCAAAAATATTGTCATCACTTTTTACGCAGCCAAAGCCGTGATTGAAGGATCCATGACCCTGGGAGGAATGCTGGCCGTTCAATATATCATCGGTCAATTAAACGCGCCAATCGAACAACTCATTGATTTTTTCCGGTCAGGACAAGATGCAAAAATCAGCCTGGAACGTATGAACGAAATTCACATTCAGGATAACGAAGAAGAGCCGGGCGCCAATATCAATATTTTACCGGAAGGAGGAGATCTGATCCTCGACAAAGTGACCTTTCAATACGGAGGACCACACTCTCCCGTCATTTTGCGGGACATTGACGTAATGTTCCCCAAAGGAAAAACGACCGCAATCGTCGGAACGAGTGGAAGTGGAAAAACGACCTTATTAAAATTACTTTTAAACTTTTATCAACCTTCCAAAGGTGTTGTAAAATTGGGCGAAGTCAATCTCGCAAATTTACAAAACAAACTCTGGCGGAGTAAGTGTGGTGTGGTGATGCAGGAAGGATTTATATTTTCCGATACCATTGCTAATAATATCGCACTGGGAGATACGAGGGTTGATAAAAAACGCTTGTTGGAAGCGGTAAAGGTAGCGAATATTCAGTCCTTTATCGAAGCGATGCCGCTGAGCTATAATACCAAAATCGGAGAAGATGGAATCGGATTGAGTCAGGGACAAAAACAACGATTGTTAATTGCACGGGCCGTATACAAAGATCCGGAATACATATTTTTTGACGAAGCGACCAACGCACTTGATGCCTATAATGAGATGATCATTATGGAAAATTTGGAGAATTTCTTTAAAAATCGAACGGTTATCGTAGTGGCGCACCGCTTAAGTACGGTAAAGAATGCGGACAATATTATTGTACTGGAAAGTGGCGAAGTAGTCGAGCAGGGAAGTCATACGGAGTTGACTGCATTACGCGGCGCTTATTTTTATTTGGTTAGAAATCAGTTGGAATTGGGAGCGTAGATGGCTTGTTGAATGTCGAATATTGATTTTTGGGTTTGTCTAAGGGAGGTAAATATAATTTTAAAGGGAATTACGTTAAAGAAAAGCAAATAGCCAACGGCCAATAGCCAACAGCATAAAAAAATGGAAGAACACGAAAGAATCGAACTCAGAAGTGAAGAGGTACAGGAAATCCTCGGAACGCCACCCGGAAGAGTGGTGAAATGGGGAACGGCTGTCGTGTTGCTTTGTGTATTGGTTATCGGCTGGCTGAGCTGGTGGGTCAAGTATCCGGATAAAATAAAGGTGCCAATTACGCTGACCGCATTGAGTCCTCCGGTAAAATTGGTGGCGCGTACGGATGGTCTTATTGTTAGACTAATGGTGAACAATGAAGAAGCCGTGGAAGAGGGAAAAATTCTTGCCGTAATGCAAAGTACTGCTAATTTTAAAGATGTATTGTTTTTGGATTCATTAATAGCGGACTATCAGCTGAAAGAAAAATCGGAAATCCTTCGCCTAAATCCACCCCGTGGCCTGGAGATTGGCAATTTGCAAACCGGGTACGCCATATTTTTAAAAAACCTGGAAGCCTATCAATACGGGAATAGCCAAAATTTTGAAAACCAATCCAAAGAAAAACTGGATCGGCAGATTCAAAATCTGAAACGTGGAATTAGCAACCAGGATCAGAAGCTACAAACCAACTATAATCGGCTGGAGGTGATGAAGAAACAGCAGGATAGAAATAAAAAATTGTATGCGGGTGGTAGTGTTGCTTATAAAACGTTGGAAGATATATCTTATAAAATTGAAGGTATTCGGGAAGAAATAGAAAATAACGAAACTACAAAAGAGGAATATAGAAGTCAAATTGAAGCCCTGAAAAATGAAATGGTCAACATCAACAGGAATTACCAGGATGACAATAATGACAATTTTATTTTAGTAGGTGAAAGTCTGAATCGTCTTCAGACGGAAATCAACGAATGGAAAATAAAGTACCTGTTGCCCGCTCCGGTGGACGGCAATATTTCTTTTTATAACTTCTTAAGCGAAAATCAATTTTACCAAAAAGGAGCCGAATTAATGAGTATCGTTCCTCCCGGAACGGACAGCATTATGGGCTTGGTTTATCTGCCTTCGCTGGACAAGGGAAAGGTTAAAGTCGGGCAAACCGTCATCATAAAATTAGCTTCTTTTCAATACCAGGAATATGGTACCGTCGAGGGTAGAATTGCCCACATCGGTAAGGTGGCTCGTAATATCGGATACCCCGTTGCTGTTACGCTGCCCAACGGATTGCGGAGTTCCTACAAAAGAATTTTATCTTTCGATCAGGATATGCAGGGAACCGCAGAAATTATTACAGAGAAAAAACGATTCTACAAAAAGGTCCTGGAGAACATTTTGGGGAGTGTGAATGATTTTCAGTAGATATGCGGATTAGTAGATTACCGAAAAGTAAAAGTTAGGAATGCCTGAGCTAATGATAATTAGCGAGCCCGTAGGGATGGGAGGGGGTGTTCAAATAAGTGTGTCTAAGCAATTAGGTTAATTTACATAATTAGATATTGCTATTTATAATTAATTGTTAATCAGCTAGTTGATTTATCTTGCCTGTCCGGCAGGCAGGTAGTCTCTTTTTACGCAATGTTAATATAACAAAAAACACAGATTATTGAACGGTCCCGGATGGGAGGCGACACTCTTGGTCGTACAGTCTCATTTGTGCCTCAATATTTCAACGATTAAACCATTCAACAAGCGAAGCGCCTCAACATTTCAACAAAAAACCTTACCTTTCCACATGCTTTCTCCTCCCATCCTCCTTCGCATCGCAGGACTACCTGCTAAAACACTAACCGCCCTTAATTATCTGTCGGGTGATAATCTGATGATTTTAGAAAAAGAGTGGAATTTGTTATATTTTCAAACGGTAACGGTACTCTGTAAAATTGCCAATGATCCAAATCTGTTGAATGGTTTGCAAATGACCAGCCATTCGCTCGCCGGGCGGATTGAAAAAATCCTTGATGAACTACCGCCCACTCTGCGAAAAAAAGAACAACAAACGGCCCGGAGTCTTTGGCAGATCGTCAGCCGGATGGCCGGGAAGACCAGTCCATTCAGCAGTTTTACGCATCTGGGACGAGTGGATGAAAAAGAAAAAAATCCAGGTGCCATTACACATCGTTTTCGATTGAATAATCTTTTGTTAGGTCAATTGTTAGAAATTCTGCGGTACCATCCGCCTTTTTTTCAGCAGCAAAAACTTAGTCTCAATTATACAACGGAATTCGTAGGAACCGAATACATTTTTTTGCATAATACCCGCAATCTGGAATCGGTACAAAGGGTGGAGGCGCAGCCAGTCATTCGTTTGATCGTTGATTTGCTGAAAAACGCACCCACCATTTTATTTCAAGAATTGGTGGAAAAAATCCTGGTCGAAGTAGCCGCAGAAGAAACTGAAATCGTGGATTATCTTTTTACCTTGGCCGAATACGGGTTACTGGTTTGGGAATTGCCCGTATCACCTACGGCCGATAATTGGTGGGTGCCATTGGCCGAAAATTTACGTCAATTATCCGATGATCCACTTTGTCAAAAGCTGGAAAAAATACTCACGGACACTGGAACGATTTTAAATAATTTAGCGGACCAAACACCGCTCGAACGAGCAGCGGTTCAGCGTACTTATTTTGCTATTTTTAAAAATATCTGGGAAGAAAATAATCACCACATTCCAGTACTGGATTCGGAATTGGTCCTGGAAGAAGGATTGAAACAAATTACAGATAAGGAATTTTTATTAAAACCAGAAAACCTATTTTATGAGGATACCCGGATATTGGTAAAAAAATACTGGACCGAAAATAATTGGCGACCCTTGCGGGAAAAAATGCAAACGTTGAGTAGATTATTAGCACCGTTGACGCCGTCTGCTGCGCCTACCCGGTTATTTAATTTCTATCAAAAAAATTTTAACCAGCCAGTATCCCTTTGGGCGTTTTACCAGAAATGGTTACCCGTAGCACGTATGACTCAAAAGGCGGAAAATTCCCAAAATTCAGTAATAGAATTAAACTTAAATAATAGGTTGGCTACGCTGCCCCGATCCGAATCTCTGGTTCATCTTAATCCGGATTTTTTGCGAAGCTTAACGCCAGATGTTGTTTCCACGAAACGCTACGGAAGCCTCGTTTTGCCTTTTCAAAGTGCCGGACAAAATCAGGTTTTTCTGGATACTTTTGTCCCCGCCAATGCCCGACTGGCCGGAAGATTTTTACCGCTCTTTCCGATGGCGGATACCGAAACCTGGCGTAATTTTCATCAAAAAATAGCGGTCGATAACCAATGGGTGGAAAATAAAGATGCCTCCTTTTTTAATGCCAATGTGCATCCACCGCTGTTGTCTGCCAGTCTACAGATTCCTTCGCTCTCCGTGGCTGGCCTTGACCCCGGTATTCCAATTACTGAAATTATGATACAAGCAGATTCCGAAAATAACCAACTTATTTTAACGTATAAAAAACAAACGCTTGAAGTCCTCAATCTAAGTCTCGAAGCCACCGACAACCGCTCCGGATTATACCGGCTGCTTTGTCAGTTGGAGCCGATCGTTCCGTCCAAGAATTTATTATTAAGAACGATTAATCAGCTGTCACCTCCAACCGGAGAAGGCGTGATAAAATACCCCCGGATCGTCTACGATCAGCAAATCACTCTGCAAAGAGCCACCTGGTTTTTTCCAAAAAATATCCTTCCCCTGAAATCCAAAGGAAGTTCCCACGCCGCTTATCTGGAGCAGCTTTCGACCTGGCAAACATCCAGTCGGCTACCGGACCATTTTTATTATACCCTCAATTTGGATCATCGAGCCACGGGCGCAAGTGCGGGGCGTAACCAGCACAAACCTCAATTTTTTGATTTTCGAAATCCGTTATCCATTGATCTTTTTCACCGGGATTTAAAAAAAGTAACGCACTATTTAAAGGTAGAAGAGGTGTTGCCGTTGCCGGAACAGATGATTCAGGTGGATGGAGTAAAGCGAATGGTGGAAGGGTTGGTAGTAATTTAAATAGAAGAATATCCATAGTTGTTTAAAACATGACATCTATTTCGGGTTATTCTGATCTATTCTTGGTTATCTTTACCTTTATGTTTTCCAGAAAAAATTTAAATATATTACTCGCATTCTATTGGTTATTGTTGTCGGTATGTTCGTACGGACAAACCACCAAAGTGGTGGAAGCGGTAAAATTTTCAGGAATAAAAAAACTAAACCTGGAATTTTTACAGCAACTAGTCTCTACCCAACCCGGTAAAACCTTAAGCTTAAAGACACTGGTCGCCGACGAAGCCCAACTACGCCGACTTGCTGCCGTTGCTATCACCAGTCACCAAATCATTCCTGCTAATTCGGATTCCAGCCGAGTTCAGGTACTATTTGAAATAACGGAGCGTCGAACCTGGCTTCCCTTAGTTGGCGTAGGTGGAATCGAAGATAATTTCTGGTTTTTGCTGGGCTTATCCGAATTCAATTTGGCGGGAAAAAATCAAACGCTCTCCGTTCAATTTTTGCTCAACGACGGGCTGCCCAACTTTCAGGTCTATTATCAAAATCGTCTTATTCGAGGGAGTAAATGGGGCATTAGTGCAGAGATTAAAAGAGCTGCTTCCCAAGAACCTTTATTTTTTCCGGAGGCAACGGTAGATTATCGGTACGCTAATTTTGGGGTAGGATTGAGTGGAATTTATAGTTTTACGCCCAACCGGCATCTATCGGTGGGCTTTCAGTTTTTTCAGGAAGATTATTTGAAGTTAGGGCCCGGACCGCTGGATGATTTACCCGGTCCGAATCGGGCAAAACCGTTGAAATGGTTGACCAATGCACGTTACGAAAGTAACCAGATTAACTACGATTATTTTTATTTGTCGGGATACCAGCTGAACGCGAGTTTACAATGGGTGATCACTTTTGGGGAGCCTCAGCATTTTACCAGTTTAATTCTGGAAGGGAGCAAATATTGGCGGCCTTTACGGAAGATAAATTTGGCAGCACGGTTACGATTTGGTATTTCTAATAATGATCCTTCCCCGTTTGTTCCTTTTGTACTTGACAGTCAATTTAATTTGCGAGGGGTAGGTAATCGAGTGGATCGTGGTACGGCGCAATTAGTACTTAATTTGGAATATCGGCAAACCGTTTTTTCCAGTGGTGCCTGGGCCAGTCAGGTGGTTTTATTTTCTGATTTGGGAACGTGGAGAGATCCGGGGGGCGCGTTTGGAGATTTAGCGAACCCGGATCAATTCCGGCAATTTGTGGGAACGGGTATTCGTATTATTTATAATAAATTTTTTCTGGCTACCTTAAGATTGGACTACGGAGTTGATTTGTATGATCGTCGGCAAAGAGGATTTGTCCTGGGAATGGGGCAGTATTTTTAGAATGTTGAGTCGCTGCGCGAAGCGACTCAACAACATCTTAAAACTCAAATTTATATAAAATAACCGGTAAAATTGACAATCCTTTTTCTACCACAATTGCTTCCGCCACCGGATCATAATAGATATTCCGCTCCCGTAAAGTAAGGGTCGTGTTTTGAATATCAAATTGAAAAGTATGGGTTATTTTATCTCTGTTCAATTGCAATTTTAAGCCCGTATCAAGACGACGGACCGGAGCCAGTCTTTCCGAAAATGGATTGTTGATATCGTATACTGCCCGACCTTCCGCGATGCTCGCATTCAGGTTAATTGGAGTGTAAGGTTGTCCTCCCTGAATGATCAACCGTAAGTTTACGCCCAGCATATTGCGATCGTTATAACCAAATTTGAATTCTTTACCCGTGGCTAAATTGAAGTTAAGCGCCTGATCAAATCGCGTTGAATTTTGGGTAATTCGATCGTTGGAAAATTGGGAGTGATATAATGATAAAGTACTTAGAATGTAATAGTTACGGGCAAATCGTTTGTCGAAGGTCCATTCCAAGCCGTAGTTTCTGGCCGTCCCCAGGTTGATCCATTCCTGTGGTCCGATGATATTCCAGACACTGGAAGAGTTGACCTGTGTAAGTACACTGATATTTGATTCCGCAACGGGAACATTGTACAAATATTGATAATAAGCTTCGGTTTTGAAATAAGTATTTTTTCCCAGTTTGAAATTCCAACCGATGCCCGTATGTAGTGACTTGATGACATCCAGATTTTGATTTCCTTTGACAATATTTCCATCCGAATCGGTGCCTTTCACGAAATAATAAGCCTCGTGGAGTAATTTGCTGTGGCGGGAAGCGCTGGCCGTAAAGCTATGGCGCGGATGTGGTTCCCAGCGTAAAGATAACCGTGGTTCAAAAGTATTGCTTTGATTGATACCAAAATATACACCGTGGATGCCTGCGTTGAGCGTAAGATTATTTTTCCAGCGATGTTTCCATTGTGCCTGCATCTGAACAATATCCATGTATCCTCTCGCTTCCAGTTTTCCGCGCGAGGGCCCCTGTGTTCTATCAGGTGATTCTAAATATTGGTAACCAAAAAACCGGTGATTATAGGTTAGCCCAAAACGCACGGTAGATCTGGCATTGAATTTCTTAGTATAAGTACTGCTGATAATAAAACGATTGTTGTTAATCGTTTCCAGGTAATCGGGTTTGTATTGTACGGAAGGACCATCGCTGTTGGACACTTCATAATAAAATCGATCGTCGGAATAATCCCAATGACTAAAAGTGGCCGATGATTTTAAAAAACTGGAATTTGATAATGTCACCTGGTGGTTTATTCCGATAATTCCCAACCGTCCATTTTCTCGCCATCCCAATTCCACATTATTGGTATCTACCAAAACTGTAAGATCGGGAGATTTTAAATTATTGTTCACACCCCCCAAACCAAAAACGCTGATACTGTTTCCCGGTCGGGTAGGAATGTGCACCTTAAAAGACAGGTCTTGAAAAATGGGTGGTTGTACATCTTTTCCTGCGGGGTAGACCCTGAATTTTCGCAATAAAGCAAGGGTGCTAAATCGGTAATTGACCAGGTAAGACGCTTCTGGACCTAGACTTTCTACAGGTCCTTCGGCGGAGGCTTCCAGGCCTAATGTACCTACGCTTAAAGAATATTCTCTGGTCTGACTATTTCCTTTTCTAAGTTTCAAATCAAAAATACCACCTAGTGCATTTCCAAAATCTGCCGGGAAAGCCCCCATATAAAAATCTGAAGGAGCAAGCATATTGCTACTTAGCATACTGATGGCACCGCCGCCACTTCCGAGGGTTGCATAGTGGTTAGGATTGGGAATATCGACCCCTTCCAGTCTCCACAAATTGGCCGTAGGAGAATTGCCTCGTACGCTGATGGTGTTATCGGTCGGGTCATTGGAGGCGCTACTCACCCCTGCATAATTGGTCACCATCCGGGCGGGATCCTGAAAACTGGCGGCGTAGCGACTGGTTTCTTCTACCGAAAAAGAGCGGGCACTGGTGATGGCCATTTCATTGATCGGACGGGCGTGTTCTGGTTTGGCTCGGATGACGACCTCGTTTAGTTTGGTGGTTCTTTCTTCCAGGTTGATTTCCAAAACGGTTTCTTTACCCGCAATCAGGAGCAAATTTTGGATTTGGGTCGCCTGATAGCCCAGATAACTGACTTGTATGGCGTGTCGACCTACGGGGATTTTACCAATAAAAAATTGGCCTTTGAGATCGGTAATAACGCCCTGTAAATTGCCATTCTGTTCAATCCACACGCTGGCCCCAACGAGTGGCTGTCCCGAATCCTGATCGCGGATGGTTCCTCGAATACTCTGGGTGATAATTCCTTTTTTTGGTTTGGTAACCGGTTTTTTTAATTTTGAACTAAGTTTTTCTAGCGGGCGGTTTTTTTTGCGCAAAATGATTTGTTGACCGATCACTTTATAGGTAATCTGTGCATTTTCAAAAATGGCACCTAAAACTTCGGCGAGTGGCTGGTCGGAAAAAGAAAAGGTAACCGAATCTTTGAGCGATAATTTATTCCGGCTATAGGCAAAAGAAATGTTATAAGTCTTTTTTAATTTTTTGAGAACATGACGAATGGGCTGTGCTTCTACCTCCAGATCAACCCGTATATCCAGCAAATTCTGTGCGTACAGTGTTTGCAGGCTATTAAAACCCAGAAAGAGCAGGAATAAAATAATTGTTCGCAAAGCCTTTACCTATTTTAAATGGTAACCTTAAAAATAAGAGACTTTTTCGAGAATATAAACAGAATCAGGTACTTATTGGAGAAAATGGCGGATGCCATTCAAAAAGATTCCTATTCGACCGCAGCGGGACAACCTTCGCCACTTAAAATCACCTTTTTATTATTTTTGGTGAAACTAAGATTCAGGACGGTAACGAGTGTTTCAAGTGCATTATTGAGGGAGGCACGGTTAAAATTACCGGTGAAAGTACAATTATTTAAGGTTGGTTCCGATAATTCAAACGATACATTATAAAAAGTTTCTAGTGCGGGAAGAATTTTGGATAGGGACTGATCTTCGTAAGCGATATTTTCTCGTTGCCAGTTGATGGTTTCGAGGGCGATCTGATTTTCTTTGTTCAAGGTTGGTTGATCCGTCTGGTAGATTCCCCGTTCGGCCCGTGTCAAAATTAAAGACCCATTTTTACCAGCCCGATCTTTAAAAGAGACCTTACCGGTAAAAACGGTGACAATGGTTTTCGTGGCTTCATTATTTATGTTAAAACTGGTTCCGAGAACCGTAGTAGCTGTGTTTTTGGTTAGAATGGTAAAAGGCTTTTTTGGATTTTTAGTTACCTCAAAAAAAGCTTCTCCATCCAGTTGTATTTGTCGTTCCCCAAAATTGAGGTCATAGCTGATTTTTGCTCCTTTGTTGAGCGTCACGACCGATTGATCAGGTAAGGTTACCAAGGTACGGGGGCCAGTAGCAACGGTTTCTACGAGTAGAGCATCGTGGGATACGGTGGTTTGCCACGTCCAGATCACGCCAATCAGCAGTAAGCCAACGGCGGCAACCGTGGAGATCATTGGCCAGAGCCGACGAACGGGCGTTGGGGAATTTGTGGTAATAGTGGTATTTTGTACTTGGGTATTGGTAATAAATTTGTCGAAAGCACGATCCGTATCTACCTCGATGGGCAGGTCGTAGCTATTAGCCATTTCCCAGCCTTCCAGAATTTCCGCGTAAATTTCCTGGTTTTTGGGATCAGCTGACAGCCATTTTTGTAAACGGTCTGCTTCTTCTCCGGACAACTGGTCCGTAAGCGATTGGTGAATTAGTGGTATATATTGTTCTTCTCTCATTATTCGATGATAGGTGATTCTCACCTGAATTTTTAATTAACTTCAACCTTACTATTACCTGGACGGATAAAAAGGCAGTACCCCTAATACTAAATACGATTATTTTTAATTACCCTTCTCAATTTCTTCAGTGCCGTGGTAATGTGTGCCTCCACGGTTTTTAGGGTTATCCCTAATTTCTCGGCAATTTCCTTATTAGAAAGCTGCTCTTTTCTGCTTAGAATAAAGACGGTCCGGCATTTAGGCGCTAAATTGTCAACGGTTTGATTAATTAATTGTTCTAATTCGTTGTTTTCCAATTGTTTAGCGGCATCCGGCTGAGTGTCGGGAATAAGTGGTAGGATGGTTTCGGTATCGACGAACTGTTTCTTTTTTTGTTTGCGAATATCATCTAGACAGGCGTTGACACAACTACGGCGGAGATAAGCTTTCAGCGAAATCTGGATATTTAACTGATCTTTTTGTTTCCAAAATTTCAAAAAAACATCTTGTACGAGGTCTTCTGCCCGCCCCTGATCGCGGATCATACGATGTACGACCTGAACCATTCCGGCGAAGTGACGCCGAAAGATCAATTCCATTGCTTTTGGACTATGGTTATTCAGCAATTCCAGAAGCTGGGGATCCGTGTAGGGTGGTTGACTCAATGTGTATGAAAGTTTGAGGCAAGATAGTGTTTTTTTTGGATTGGATTGGGTTGGGGCGGTTGGGGCGAATTGCAATTCGGCCTTACACCGCCCTCTTACTGCACCAGCTCGCCGCGCAGGTATGTCTTTGCTTGTCCGTAGAGTAGGACCCGATTGTTTTCTAGGGCACAGACCAGTTTGCCTCCCCGTTTGGACAATTGCTTAGCCGCGAGGGTATCTTTCTTGAGGACTTCAGACCAGTAAGGGGTGAGCATTGTATGAGCGCTACCGGTGACCGGATCTTCGTCGACCCCGCTTTGCGGATAAAAGCAACGGGAGACAAAATCGACGTCTTTACCGGGGGCACTGACGACAAGGCCACGGCTTTTAAGCTGTGCGATGCTGGAAAAGTCCGGTTTGATATTTTCCAGGGCTTCCTGACTGTCGAGGATGGCCAGATAATCTGTTTTTCCCTTTAGTACCTTTTGTGGCGTTAAGCCAAGCCCCTGATTGATCAGTACATTGCCCGCGATTTCTTTAGGCAGATCCATCGGGAAATCCATACGCATTCCAGGGTCTATTTTAGTGACGGTGAGGATACCGCTTTTGGTGTTGAATAAAATGCCAATGCTGTCGTGGTTGAGTTCTTCGAATAGCACGTGGGCGGTGGCGAGGGTCGCGTGTCCGCAGAGGTCTACTTCGACGGTGGGCGTAAACCAGCGCAGGTCAAAGCCATCTTCTCCGGGAACAAAAAAAGCGGTTTCGGAGAGATTGTTTTCGGCAGCGATGGCCTGCATCGTTTCATCGGGCAGCCATTTTTCCAGTGGACAAACGGCGGCGGGGTTGCCTTTGTAGAGTTCGTTGGTGAAGGCGTCGACCTGGAAGATTTTTTGCATAGTGCGGAAGTTTTGGATTGTTGAATCGCTTCGCTTGTTGAATCTTTGATAGACATTGGGTCGTTATGTAAGGACACAATCATTAATGAATATCAAATGTTGAATATCCAAGAATGAATATTGAATTGGTTAATGACAACGGTTGGATCTTCGTTTGTGTCGCTTTTGAAAAATAGAGACCAGGGTATTCCGCGATGGTCACACAATCAAAATTGGATATTCAATATTCTTCCATCAATATTTCCTAAACCGCTTCAATAATCATTTTATTCTTTTTCCCATTATCTAAAAATATATAGCGGTCGTGTAATAAATCTGCCGTACCTACCGTCAAGTCTTCGTTGGCAACCTTTATTTTGTTGATCGCAATGGCATTATTTTTAATCGCTTGTTTGGCTTTATTTTTTGATTCTAAAATGTCGGTTTGTTCCGTCAACACCTCAATGATACCGATTTGGTTGTCGATGATGGATTTAGATATTTGAAAAGATGGAATTTCTTTAGCAATTGCCGAAAGTGTTTTTAGGTCAAGTTGTTTTACCATTTCTCCATCCACCTTTTTATTAAAAATTAATTCAGAAACTTTCAATACCGCTTCGAAATCTTCATCCGAGTGTACCCGACGGGTAAGTTCTTCGGCCAGAATTTTGGCAAGCGACTGAGGATCATCCGCATATTCTTTTTCGAGTGCTTCCACTTCTTCCTTTGATTTAAGCGTGAAGTAGCGGAAAAAAGTAGGTAAATCTTCGTTATTTGCTTTTAACCAAAACTGATAAAACTGGTAAGGTGTTGTCTTCTCCGGGTCGAGCCAGATATTGCCCGCTTCGGATTTTCCAAATTTACTACCATCGGCTTTAGTCAGGAGTGGGGTAGTGACGGCGTAAGCTTTTTCACCCAAATTACGACGAATAAATTCGGTACCCGACGTGATATTCCCCCATTGATCCGACCCTCCCATTTGGAGCGTACAACCATATTCTTTAAATAAAAATTGAAAATCGTAGGCTTGTAATAACTGGTAACTGAATTCGGTAAAAGAGAGACCGGATTCCAGCCTGTTTTTCACCGAATCCTTGGACATCATATAGTTGACGGTGAGGGTTTTTCCAACATCCCGTAAAAAGTCCAGTACATTCATTTCTTTATAAAAATCCAGATTGTTTGCGAGGATAGCTTTGTTGTCGCCATCGGTAAAATTGAGGAATTTTTCCATCTGTTTGACCTGATGCTGGAGGTTGCCGTCGAGTTCTTCGAAAGACTTTAATTGTCGTTCTTTGTCTTTGCCCGAAGGATCTCCGACACGGCCCGTAGCTCCGCCCATGAGTACGATGGGTTGGTGACCACTTTTTTGTAAAAGGGTCAGGAGCATGATCTGGACGTAATTGCCGATGGTCATAGAAGGAGCCGTGGGATCGAAACCGATGTAGCCGATCATTTTACCTTCCCGAAAGGCTTCCTCGACTCCGGGTGTTAAATCCTTGAGCATTCCCCGCCAGCGTAATTCTTCGAAAAAATCCATATTTTATTTTTGTAGATGATGGAGTGATTTTTTTAGCCTGTTGGTTGATTAGCTTTTTTTTATCGGAAACGTATTTTGTATTGGCCAACCAACAAAGACAAAAAAGTCCTTTACTCCATTGAAATTTAAATAATAACCCATTAGATCAATGGATAATTCGCAAAAGTATTAAAAATTGTAGAGTAGTTGAGGTGAAATTTGGTAATGAGGTGGAAGTTTCTACAAAAAAAACTATTTTGTGATGGCTAAAGGAGAATGTTATAAAGATAATCTTCTTTCAACTTTATAAATAGTAAAATAAACCAGTGTTAAGACGTTGAGTATATGGAGCGTATTTACAATCTAAAATTCAACGATTAAACAAATCAACAACCTAAACCCATTTTGAATTTTCCCTATTTCATGGCTCGGCACGTGGCCGTTGCGGGTAAAAAATCCTTTTCCCGGCTGATCATTCGCATTGCGATTGTGGCGGTAGCGTTGAGTATGACGGTGATGATTGTTTCTACGTCGCTCATTCGGGGTTTTAAGACGGAGATCAGTGAGAAAATTTTTGCTTTCTGGGGCCATATTCACATCACGGATACCAATATTACACGGAGTTTTGAGTCCGTACCGATTGAAGAGGGGGCCGAACTGGTTGAAAAAATTAGTGGCATAGAAAGTATTGAGTATTATGAGCGTAAACGAATTCTAGGTATCCCAATCGGGGAAGAAATGGTGTCGGTCAGAACCAAAGGCGGTGTCCGTCACGTGCAGGCCTTTGCGGAGGTTGGAGGCATTATCAATCATAAAGATGAGTTTGAAGCGATTGTTTTGAAAGGAGTGAGTACGGATTTTGATTGGGAAAATATGCGGGACTACATGGTCGAAGGTGATATTCTGACTTTTCCGGCGGACGAAATTCTGGAAAATATTATCATCTCCCAATCGACATCCAAGCGGCTCGGATTGGGGGTAGGAGAGAAGTTTATCATCAGCTTTGTAAGAAATAAAAAACAGGTACGAAAGCGTTTTCAGATCTGTGGCATTTATAATACCGGACTGGAAGAGTTTGATAAAATATATGCACTCACGGACCTCCGAAAAGTGCAGGAACTGCTTGGCTGGGAAGATCACGAAGTTGGAGGGTTTGAAGTGTTTATTGACCATATTGACGATCTGGGACCGCTCAACGAATATATCTATATCGAGGAGCTTCCTAAAAATCTGTTCTCCCAAACGATCAAGGATAAAATTCCGAGTATTTTTGAATGGCTGGGTTTACAGGATATCAACGAAGTGGTGATTTTGTTGTTGATGATTATCGTGTCGGTGATCAATATGATTACGGCGTTGATGATTTTAATTTTGGAACGAACCAATATGATTGGAATTTTAAAAGCCATGGGGTCGAGTAACTGGGATATCCGAAAAATCTTTTTGTATTACGCGGGATACATTGTGGTGATGGGCTTGTTTTGGGGAAATTTGATGGGTCTGGGTATCTGTCTGGCCCAGCAGCAATTTGAGTTTATTACCTTAAGTGAGGCGGATTATTATCTGTCTACCGCACCCATTGAAATTAATCTTTGGACGATTTTATTTTTAAATTTGGGGACGTTGTTTTTGACGGTTTTGGTATTGGTGATTCCGACGTATTTGATTACGCGGGTGAGTCCAGTGGAGGCGATCCGGTTTAAGTAAGATTTAGTTAATTGGTTATTAGTTGATTGGTTATTGGTTATTGATTGATTAGTGCTGTTCTATCGTGTATTTTTTGATCTTGGGGGTCGTATCTGAACGAGACCTCCGAACGAGCTTTTTTAATTTCTTCTGTAAGTTTTTCCACGAATTTCTCTATTTACAATCTCCGAAATAAAATTTTCAAGATTTGGATTTACAATTTTCTGTATTTCAAAATTGATCTTTCTTATATTCTTTTCATAAGAATATTCTTTGGAATATTTTGGTTTAAAAGCGTATTTCCATTCTCCCTGTTGAATTTTATTTCTCAGTGTAAAATTAGGAACAAGGTAGTCTGTAATCATCTTATTTAATTCAAGGTATTGCCCTACCAACTTAGTTCCTAAGTTACGCCTTTCTCGCCTAATATTTACTGTTTCGCATAATTCATCATTTGCTGGAACTAAGTCATATCCAATACAAAAAATTATTTTTAATGTTTTATACCACCTTTGATCAAGAGCAGGTCTTTCCAAAAGGTAATCTCTTTGAGAATCTGATAATAAATTCTTTTCGTAAAAAAGTCTTTTTATACTTTCTTCCGCCCAAGAAACTTGAACTATTCTAAACTAAAAACCCCCTAATAATAAATCTCCCCCGTCGATTCTCCAATATAAAAAGGCAGGGTCCAGCCCACCTTCACGCCAATCAACAAATCCAGTCTCTTATCTGTATCGGCGCGCATTTCATCAATATTAAAGCTGCGGCGATTTTGGGTAAAACCCTGAATAAATTCCAGACCGATGGTGAAGTTGACCAATTTGTCATTTCCCAATAACTGGTAGCCGACGAATTGCCGAAGGGCCAGGCCATTGGATAAACGATCGTAGCCTTTGGCGTAATCGCCGGCGATTTGGTTGACAAAATTGGATGGATCCTGTTGGAGGCGGATTTTATGTTGAAGTAGTCCGGCGCCGAGGGTAATCCGCAAACCCGAACGGGTATTTTGGGAAGAAAGCGGAAAGATTTTTCCAATGTGGCCGCCAAGGTAGAAGCCCCGTTGTGCCCGTCGTAACTCGGTGGCGGGAGAGAGACCATTTCCAAAAATAAAACCTTCGGGAGCCAATCCTCCCAGAATATTGTCTTTGACGGTGTTTCCAAAATGAAAATCTCCCTTCCAGCCGAAAATAAAGTTGTTTTTTTCAGTAATTAAATCCATTCCTGTACCGATGCTAAGGGTCGTCCCAAAGCGGTCACTCAGGTCTCCGGCGGGTACTCCCGCGCCAAATTGAAAATTCATGGCGATGAGATTCCCCAGGTTCTGGCGCTCGTCTTGTGCGTAACTATTTGACTGGCAAACGATTAAGAAGAACAAGTTCAGGAGTAGATAAACGATTTTATTTTGCATATGGCAAATTTATGGTATTTTTGTGCGGTGTCAAAGTGAAGTGTAAAACAAAAGATTCATTCCGCCAATACTTTACGCAGACGACCCGGTGTTGTTCTAAACTATTAACTTTTCCAAATTCCTGAAAGCCAGTCTGCAACATCCCTAAATTTGTACCGTAATAAAATTTATAAATTACATTAGACAAAATTGAAGTTATTTAAGAATAAAGTATGGAGTCTCACTTTCTGTGAATTTTCTTTAACAACTTCACCCAATATTTTTCAATTTCATAGCATAAATTAGTCAAAAATGAAAAAGGTTTTAATCACCGGAGCAGCCGGATTTTTAGGTTCACATCTTTGTGACCGTTTTATTAAAGAAGGATACCACGTTGTTGGTATGGATAATTTGATCACAGGAAATATTGAAAATCTAGCGCATCTTTTTCCTAATAAAAATTTTGAATTTTATAACCACGATGTTTCTAAGTTCGTGCATGTTCCCGGAGAATTAGATTATATCCTGCATTTTGCTTCTCCAGCCAGTCCAATTGATTACTTAAAAATGCCTATTCAAACTATGAAAGTAGGTGCTTTGGGTACGCATAACTTATGTGGTCTTGCGAAAGCGAAAGGAGCAAGACTGTTAATTGCTTCTACCTCTGAGGTGTATGGTGATCCACTACAGCATCCACAGACTGAAGAATATTGGGGTAATGTAAACCCGATTGGACCACGTGGCGTATACGACGAAGCCAAACGTTTTCAGGAAGCAATTACGATGGCCTACCATACTTTTCACGGCGTAGAAACTCGTATTGTACGTATTTTTAATACCTATGGTCCCCGGATGAGAGTGGATGACGGACGAGTAATGCCCGCATTTTTCTCTCAGGCGATTCGTGGGGAAGGTTTAACTATTTTCGGTGATGGTACGCAGACTCGATCTTTCTGCTACGTGGATGATTTGATTGAAGGAATTTACAGACTTTTGCACAGCGATTATACACAGCCGGTAAATGTTGGAAATCCGCACGAAATTACCATGACGCAATTTGCCGAAGAAGTAATGGCGATGGTTGGAAATCCGGATGCCACCTTGACCTACCATCCATTACCACAGGATGATCCAAAGAAAAGAAGACCAGATATCAGCCGGGCAAAAGAAATTCTTGACTGGGAACCACAAGTGTCCAGAGAGGATGGAATGCGAAGAACATACGAATACTTTAAGACGGTAGTTCCGACGACGGCAACGATTAATTAGTTATGAGTTCAGGGTTTTGAGTTGTTGAGTTCTCTTAACATCTCAAAACCCAATAACCCAATAACTCAGAACTCAAAACTCTATAACTTAAATTTCAACTACTATGCATCATATTCTCGTTACCGGCGGTGCCGGATTTATTGGATCGCATTTAATTCGTCTTTTGGTGAATAAGTATCCGGATTATCATATTGTTAATCTTGATTTACTGACTTATGCGGGTAATCTGGAAAATTTGACGGACATCGAAAAAAAGGATAATTATACTTTCGTCAAAGGCGATATTGTGGATGATCAGTTTCTTGATCAGCTATTTAGTAAATACGATTTTGACGGCGTTATCCACCTTGCCGCCGAGTCGCACGTAGATCGCTCGATTGAAGATCCGATGTCTTTTATCAAAACTAATATTATCGGAACGGTCAACCTGCTAAACGCGGCCCGTAAAGCCTGGGGAGACTACGAAGGAAAGCGTTTTTATCACGTTTCTACCGATGAAGTATACGGAAGTTTGGGAGAGACGGGTTTCTTTACCGAAGAAACTTCTTATGATCCCCGTTCTCCTTATTCGTCTTCCAAGGCAAGTTCGGATCACCTGGTGAGAGCGTACCACCATACTTACGGAATGCCGATTGTCGTGAGTAATTGCAGTAATAATTACGGACCTTATCAGTTTCCGGAAAAACTATTACCATTGTTTATTCACAATATTAAAAACAAAAAAGCGCTACCCGTTTATGGTGATGGAAAGTATACCCGTGACTGGTTGTGGGTAGAAGATCACGCCATTGCGATTGACAAGATTTACCACGAAGGTCGCAACGGTGAAACGTATAATATCGGTGGCAATAACGAATGGAAAAATATTGATTTGATTCATGCACTTTGTGAAATTATGGACGATCTGCTGGATCGGGACGAAGGTTCTAGTGCCGGACTGATCAAGTACGTAACCGACCGCCCGGGACACGATCGCCGCTACGCGATTGATGCTTCCAAGCTGATGAACGAGCTGGGTTGGGAGCCGACGATTAAGTCGACCGAAGGCCTCCGTAAAACCGCTGAATGGTATTTGAATAATAGCGATTGGTTGGAAAATGTAACCAGTGGTGCTTATCAGCAGTATTATGTGAAGCAGTATGGTAGCGAGGTGTAGTAGTTCGCTTAAGTTTAATAAAAAATATATAAGGAACCGGTTCGTGAGGACTGGTTTTTTTTGTTTGGGGAGATCTGGTTTTGAGTTTTGAGTTAATATTGGAAGGCACCATTTTGTGAGGATTTTTTTTCTTTTTAGGAATTAATATTGAATTTGCTTTAAAAAACAGATTATTGAACAGCCTATTCGTTAATGCGCATTATTAATTCTGCCTTAAAAAATTATTAATTAATCCTACCTTTAGGAAAAAAAACATGTTACAGTTTCTTTCTTTCCTCCTCTTCACCGGTTTGGTGGCCGCCTGGGCTACCTGGAATCTCCGTAAAGATCAACTCAATAGTAAAGACGGTTATTTTCTGGGAGGACGAAGTCTGACAGGATTTGTGATTGCCGGCTCGATGTTACTGACCAATATTTCGACGGAGCATCTGGTGGGGATGAATGGCTCTGCCTATAAAAATGGAGCGATTATTATTGCCTGGGAAGTTACTTCGGCGCTGGCGTTGATTGCGGCGGCGGTTTATTTTATTCCAAAATATCTGAGTATGGGATTGACGACCATTCCGGAATTTTTGGAAAAAAGGTTTGATCGGTTTACCAGGACAGCGATTGCTTTTTTATTAATTGTATCTTTTGTAAGCACTTTATTACCAATTGTGTTGTATACCGGTGCCTTGAATATTGAGAGCTTGTTTGGAATTTCAGATATACTCGGCGTGACCAGGGATCAAGGTTTGTTGATTACCATTTTATTGGTTGGAATTTTAGGAAGTGTGTACGCTATTTTTGGTGGATTAAAAATGATTGCGCATACGGATACGATCAATGGTTTTGGGTTACTAGCAGCCGGACTGGCCGTGCCTTTTTTGGCGTTGTGGGATATTGGCGATGGAAGTTTGGCGGAAGGAATTCGGTTATTATTGGAAAAGGTACCCGAAAAATTTGCGGTGATTTCTGGTGAGCCGTCGGTCGGTCCGGGGTCGCGGGATTCGATTTTACCTTTCTCTGTTTTGTTTACGGGACTGATGATTAATCAACTGTATTTTTGGACGATGCACCAGTCGATTATTCAGCGGGCATTGGGGGCGGTGAGCCTTAAAGAAGCGCAGAAAGGATTGTTGTTTACGGGTGTTTTAAAAATCCTGATTCCGTTGGTGATTGTGTTGCCGGGAATCATTGGATTTTACTATTTTGGGAATACTTACTACGACGAACCCGATTTGATTTATCCGATGTTGATTAAAAAAGTGCTGCCGGTCTGGATGACGGGATTTTTTGTGGCGGTGGTAGTAGGAGCGGTTTTGAGTACGTTTAACTCGGCGTTGAATAGTGCGGCGACGGTTTTTAGTCTGGATATTTATCAGCAATATTTAAGTCCGGAGGCCAGTGAAAAAAAGCTGGTTCGAATCGGAAAAACGGTTTCTGCGATACTGGCGGTCTTTGCGATTGGGATTGCACCTTTTGTCGCTAACGCACCCGATGGACTCTACCAATTATTACAACAACTCAACGGCATCTTTTTTATTCCGATGGCTTCTGTCATTATTGCCGGATTATTTATTCCAAAAATTTCTGCACAAGGAGCTAAGGCCGGATTAGCATTTGGTTTGTTATTTTATATTATTTTAAATTTAATTATTCAGGTCGATATGCATTTTGTTCACCTCTGGGGCATTGAATTTTTGTTGAATATTTTGGTGATGTGGTTGGTGTCAAAGCGGTATCCGGTGACAGAACGATTTACGATCCGGGACGTGGGGGCGGTGGCGATGGAGCCGTGGCGGTATACGAAGGTGATGAGTATTGGGTTGGTGGTGGTGACGGTTTTGATATATGTGGTGTTGGGTAGTTAGTAGGCGGACGATGGGCTTTTTTCTCGTCTGGTGTGTTTGGCTTTCGGTGGGCGGACGATGGGCGAACAATTGGTGCTCTTCAATCGGTGAGGGGTTTTGCTGAGGCTTTCCTTTACCATTTTTAATTTTTAATAACTCAATAGACCTGTAACTTTCCATTTTGAAGAACCTCACCCTCCTGTTGAATCTGATAAAAATAGCTCCCCGCAGAAAGCATATCAATTTGTGTCTCTTTATCAACAATCGAATCTTCCAGTACTAATCTTCCGGCAGCATCATAGATCTGGATTTGCAAACCCTGTACACTGGGCAGATTGTATTGGTAACGTATATAATCACTGGCCGGATTGGGATATAACAAAATTTTCTGGATAACAATTCCCTGTGTATTTTCCGTATTGACCGGAAGGTTGTAGTTACCTTCTTTGTCAAACTTGATGAAGTACATATCGCCCTCTCTACCGTCCGGATTATCTGCTTCATTAAACCGATGAGCCAAAAGAATAACTCCACCGTCCTGGGTAGCTAGTACTTTCAGTGGATAATAGGCTGCATCAAAACCAACGTATTGTGTCCAGTTTTCCTGACCATTTAGTTGTACATTGTGAATCGAAAGAAAATTAAGACAGCTATCCGGCGGATAGAAAAGTGAAATACAGCCTACGTAAGAATTGCTAAAATAGATACAACTTGTATCTATCATGTCCATCGCCAGACCACCGTGAAACATGCCAGGACGATCCGGATGAGCTACTTCATAAACAACTTCAGCCGTATTGTCTGGATAAAAAATAGCAAGTTTACTCGTCGAATATTCCTCCATCGTCACTGGATCTAGCGTACGACCTCTACCCGAAAAAATCCACCGACCGTCCGCCAGTAATTTAGGCGCATCATTGGGTGTAAACTTTAGATCAATATGGGGTATAAATTCACCTAGCGTCCAATCAGTTGATATGCTAACTATAGTACTCGCTGCACCCTGCATTAAATAACTGCTATCTGGAAGCTGTACAAAATTATTGGGTGTTTGTGTGAAAAATTCCACTATATTTAAAAGCTCCCCTTCCAAGGTAAATTCTCCTACAAAGCCTTCAGTGGCTGGAAAGCCGCCGTAAATTCCATTTAGCACTAGGTTACCTTCCAAATTTATCATCGGGGTCTGCGCAAAAAATAAATCATCCCGGTGTGAAAAAATATGTCGGGAGACCTCTTCCAGATTAAGATTGAGTTTTACCAAAAACATTTTCCTGAAAAAAGAATTCAGCGAAATTGAAATACCATAAATCAAGTAACCGTCATCCTGTAAAAGAATATTATACCCCATCAAAATTTCTTCGTCCGAATTTGATTGAATATCATAACTATCCACCAGCTCAAAGTTTTCATCTACGACTTTAACCGTCGTATAGTTATAATCTACACTGTCCAAAACATCGACGTAGCGATCCGGAAAATAATAGGTATGTAAATACATAAAATGACCATTATCGAGTTCTACGATGTCCTGTACAAAATCAGGAAATTGGGTAGCTTCGAGTGGCTGAAAGTTTTGAGCGTAAATACTTTGTACCGAGATAAGCATACAGATAATAAAAAGTATTAATCTTGTAGACATGATAGTTTTTTATGAAAAAGCGTCTTAAAGGAATATTGCTTTCCTTTAAAACGCTTAGTAATTATTAGTATTGTGTAAATTCATACCTATAACTAGGTAATACTTTTTTATAAATATTTTACTATTCGAGATAAGTTTGGTAAACCTGCTTAGTATTTACTCCTTCTTATATGGTGAAAATCTTTTTGCCTTTCTGGGCTTATACCTGGCAGGGTTTCCTTTAATGCGTAGGTTTTTGCGAAATACCCTTACCGTGTTAATTATGAAAGCTATAAGGCTCAAGCCTATAAAGGTTGTAAAAATTGCAAGTCGCGTAAAACCTTGTGCAACGGTAATTTTATCTCTGCTTCCAGTAATCGAAAGCATAAAAATGAGTCCCATAAATAAAGTTACCAGGCCCAGCATTTTAAAAGCGTTAGGTTTTTTAAAAGATCTACTAATAGTGTCCACCTGTGTCAGCGGTATTACCGTCAACGCCTCTTCGGGGATATGGTCAAGATCTATTTTTTCGATATTATTGTCTAATAAATATAGATGATCATTTTCAATTTTCAGAAAATTGCCTCTAACATTACGGCCGTTCATCAATTTGACTTTGACCCTTTTAAGATACCGGATTTGCAATTTTTTTCCGGATGATTTTTTAGCTACGTTTTGATAATTTATTATTGAATTTTGCCGTACGGTAATCGAATCGTAACCAATGTAAGGGACCGCACTAAGAGTACTAGCGCTACATGAGAATACAAATAACAAAATTAGAACATTTGGATTGATGCGGTGTTTTTTCATTATTACTTATTTATGCTTTTTCAAA
>CALLLR010000108.1 GCA_938008185.1 uncultured Saprospiraceae bacterium | reverse complement strand
GGAAAAGCAGATTTTTAAAAAACCACTCGAAGAAATCTGGCAAGGTTGTATCGACTTTTTTAACGAACGGGATCCACAACAAATCGAACGTGCCAAAGACAATCCGAAACGAAAAATGGCCCTAATCTTCCGCTGGTATCTCGGACTTTCGTCCAATTGGGCCAACGCCGGAACCATGGACCGGAAATCGGATATGCAAATCTGGTGCGGCCCGTCCATGGGTGCCTTTAACGACTGGGTAAAAGGTACAGACCTCGAACAATACCAAAATCGCAGAGCCGCCGACGTAGCGGAACGAATCATGATCGGCGCAGCCCGCTTGTGGCGAAAAAGAGAATTGGAAGGGAGATTGGAGGGGTTATAAGACTTTTCAATCGGTGAGGGCTGACAATGGGCTTTTTTCCCCTCTATCGTTTATTGGCTTTCGGTAGGCGGACGATTGGCTTTCTTTTTTCGTATTTAAAATTTGAAGTTATAATTTTTCCTGTACTCAGTTATTTTAATTCTTTTTTTGATGAAGACAATTTTGATATTGAAAATAAAAAAAATACCTCCCCTCAAAAACTAGCCACCTTCTAAATCACCAAAAGCCAAATACGCTAGAAGAGCGCCTACTGAAAGCCCATTGTCCGCCCACCGAAAGCCAAACCCGTCAGCTGGGAAAAAAGCCAAACACACCAACCGGAAAAAAAGCCCATCGTCCACCCTCACCAATTAAAGGGTCACCGATTGAAGAAAGCCTATTGAAAGCCCACCGAAAGCCCACCGAAAGCCAAACACGTCAGCAGGGAAAAAGCCAAACACGTCAGCAGGAAAAAGCCAAACCCGTTAGCAGGGAAAAACCCAAAAAGCAAAAAAAAATGGCCTAAACAAAATCCCATGATCCCGTTTACGCCATTTTTCCGCCCAAAAGCAAAACAGTTAAATATGCAGCCGTGCCTTTCGCGCTAGCAACTCCTCCTCACTTTCCTCCCGGTCCGGATCTGGTACACAACAATCCACCGGACAAACAGCAGCGCATTGAGGTTCCTCGTGAAATCCTTTACATTCCGTACACTTATCCGGCACAATAAAATAATAATCGTCTTCTACTGGTGCCTGTTGAGCATCCACCGCAACGTCCACACCCGTTTCGAGTGTGTAGGTACCACTCACCCCCGTTCCATCAGCAATGGCCCATTCCACGCCACCTTCGTAGATCGCGTTGTTGGGACATTCTGGCTCACAAGCCCCACAATTGATACATTCATCCGTAATGATAATTGCCATAATAAGATTTTTTTTATATAAGAATTTTTCGAGACGCTCCATTTAAGTTGCTGTGCACATCAGCGGGATGAATTAACTAATTTACCCACCAACAATGTACCAGCTTTGTGCAATAACCAAATAGTGCTGGCTCGAATAGCTTCATTCTAATTACCTGAACAACTTTAGTTTTAAGTTCACAAAACTAACAGTTGTAACCCTGAATAACAAGGGATGGTTCATAAAGAACTTATCTAATATCTCCCAAATTACCTGCCAAGTGAGAAAATGAGGGCGATCTCTGTATTTTTTACAGGATTTACCCAGTACATTTAGGCCTCGACGCACTTGTGCCTTCTTTCTCATCAATTAACCTCCATGAATCGTAAAGATTGACATATATGGGACATAATTCTCAGTCTTTCCGCCTGAATTGGCTTTGAAAATCCCTACCTTTATGCTCGAAGTAAGAAAATTCCCATTTTAAACCAGTTCCTATCATAACTTCAAATACATTTATATGAATTCAAAGATTTTTACCAAAAAAATAATGTTGGCAATATTCACCTATCTGCTGGCATTTAATCTACTTTATGCCCAAAGCGATATTACCGTTCAGGCTTCTCAGGCAGTTTACCTCGGTAAAACCATGCCGATGGGGAAGATTACCAACCTGACAACCAATGGTAATATTAAAAAAGACGAGAACAAAAAGAACTGGCCAAAAGAGGTCGGAAACTTTAAGGGGAATACATTGATGCAAAATGTCAATCCCAACGCCCTGCCACTCGATGGGGATCCGATCCGACAGTACGCTACCCTTACCAGTATGGGGGAGCCCATTGAGTTGATAGTAGATCGGGATGGAATCAACAGTTCACAATCAGGTTCCGTACCACCAGATCCGGTTGGTGCGATTGGTAACAACCATTATGTGCAAATGGTCAATGGCGGTGGATCGGTTATTCTGATTACCGACAAAGATGGCAATACGACGAACGGACCGTTTTCTTCCAATACTTTCTGGGGATCGGTCAACACCTCCGGAGCTGGTGATCCGATGATTCTCTGGGATCAGTTGGCCGAGCGCTGGTTTTTATTAGAATTAGGTAACGATTTCACTTCCATGTTGCTGGCAATTTCTGATACGGATGATCCGGCCGGTCAATATACTGCGTATAAAATCAACGCACCCGGTTTACCCGATTATCCAAAAATTGGAATCTGGCCTACCGGTTATTATATCACGACCAATGAATTTACCGATAATGAAATACCTACCTATGTCGTTGACCGGGAAGCGATGATCGCCGGAAATCCGGTCTTGAATTTTCAGCGAGTACTCGGTATTCCCAAGTTCGGCGGCACCAACGCCTTTCAGGTAGCAAGTGCCGTAAATTGGGATGGAGATACCCCTCCGCCCGCTACTACGCCAATGTTGACGGTTCGTATTCACGACGACGCTTGGGGGGCCGGTGCGGATCGGATTGAAATCTTTGAATTTGTGCCCGATTTTGACAATCCTGGTAACACCACCTTCAATGGTCCCATTGAATTACCTACGGCTCCTTTTAACGCAGATCTTTGTCCCGGAGGAAGTATCTTTGATTGTATCGAACAAGGAAATGGACAGTTGATGTCTGCTCTCCAGCAAGTAATTATGTTCCGGCCACAATACCGAAATTTCGGAACCCACGAATCGGTGGTACTCAATTTTTCCGTAGATGTAAACGGCAATAACCAAGCGGGGGTCCGCTGGATGGAATTACGCAAAACAGAGGACGAGCCCTGGTTTATTTATCAGGAAGGAACCTACGCACCAGATAACGAAAGTCGTTTTATGGGAGCCATCGCTATGGATGGTGCTGGAAATATTGGTTTGGGATATACCTTAATCAGCAATACCAGATTTCCTTCCACCGCACTCACTGGCCGCCGCGTGACAGATCCACTGGGTGAGATGACTTTTGATGAAACCATTATCGGAGACGGACAGTCCTGGAATGGTTCTCAACGTTGGGGGGACTACGCCGCGATGACGGTAGATCCGACCGATCAGGGGACTTTTTGGTTTACCAACGAATATGCGGGTACCAACGGTGGCTGGACCACCAAAATAGCCTCCTTCGTTATTCGCCGGGATACTTTTGATATTGGCGCACAGGCCCTTTTGACCCCAGTAGCGGCAGATGACCTGGGAGCTACCGAAGTAGTAACGGGGAATTTTACCAATACGGGTCTGAATCCAGTGGTCGACTTTTCCGTCGGTGTCGTAGTAGATAACAATTTAATTGAAAAAGTTCAAATTACTGATACTTTACAGCCAGATAGTATCCTTACTTACGTATTTACCAATACGGTGGATATGTCAGAAATCCGAAATTATGAATTCAAATTGTTTTCGGATTTGGATGTTGACCAAAATGAATTTAATGATACGTTGAGAGTAAATATTGAGAAAATTCCACGGTATGACGTAGTTGCTTCCAGGGTTGATGGTCTCGAATTACAAATCTGTGATTCTTCGCGAGTTGTTGAATTGATTATCGAAAACGGAGGTACCCAGAATTTGCTGAGTGCAGTGGTAACTTATTCCGTAAACGGTGGAGCGGTCACTTCCCTAGACTGGAGTGGAGATTTGGCTACCGGAGAAGAAGATGCAATTGAAGTAAACCTGACGGGATTTATAAATGGGACCAATATGGTCTCTTTTACGGTTAGCGATCCGAACGGATTACCGGATGAAAAAACAGAGAACGATTTATTTAGTGAAGATTTTGACGTGATTCTGGAAGGTATTTTTCTGGAACTGTTTATTCAATTTGACAACTTCCCCGAAGAGACTTCCTGGGAGATTCTGGATTTAGACGGTGTACCAATTCACCGGGGAGGTACTTATCCCAATGCACCAGATATGTCTACCTTGACCGAATCGCTTTGTATGCCGGAAGGATGTTTTACAATTAACTTTTTTGATGCAGCAGCCGATGGACTTTGTTGTGGTTTTGGAGATGGATTTTACGAACTGCGAACTGATGATGGATTTATTCTTTCCCGAGGAGATTCTTTTGGTGCGCTCAGTACCGATAATTTCTGCTTACCGTTTGTTTGTTCTTTAGAAGCCGAAGTAGGAACCAACAAAGAGAGTGCCCCTGGTGCCAATAATGGTTCCTTGTTTATTAATGCTAGTAGCAGTGTCGGAATGATAGAATATAGTATTGATGGTGGGGTAACTTTTGGAACGACTCAATTTTTTGGGGGTCTATCCGGAGGAGATTATCAGATCGTTGTTCGAGATGAGCAAAACTGTATATTAGAATTAACCGTAACGATTAATACTTGTACCTTGAGCTTTACCGCATCGGTAGAAAATATCAGCGTTCCTGGAGCCGAAGATGGTTCTATTACGGTGACTGCCGACTCTCCATTCACGCCATTACTGTATAGCATTGACGGTGGAAATACTTATCAGGATAGCCCGATTTTTGAGAATCTTCCCGCTGATGATTATACCATCGCGGTGCTGGATGGCGAAGAGTGTTTGTCTATTCAGCAGGTAACGGTTGGTTTGACGGTAGACGTACGAACGACGGTTTACGGTCAGCGCATCGAAATGAATCCAAATCCAACAACGGGATTGGTTCAGATAAAAGCAATTGGTTTCAGTGATGAACTAATTATCCCAACGGAAATTATTGATATGACCGGAAAAGTAATTGAGCGTGGTCAGCTGACTCGCTATAATGAAGAACATCTGGGAATCATGTCCGTACATATTTATCCTGCCGGAATTTATTTCTTACGCTTGGATATTGAGGGTAATGATCCTTTGTTTAAGATAATTAAGCAGTAATTATTTTAGGCAAGCACTAAACTTTATTAAGGTAGTTTTACTGCTGTCCACATTAAAAATGGGATATTCCAGACTAGTGTCTGGAATATCCCGTTTTTATAATTAGACAAAAAAACAGCAGGTACTTCTAAAGGCAGTACCTGAGTTCACTAATTAAGTCTAACACTAAAGGTGTTGTTCGGATAATTATAATTAGATGACACAAATATATACTATATTTGTATTAACACCAGGCCAACTATAACTAAATATACTACTATCAAAAAGTATAGTTAACTTATTCCTGTCTATTCATTTTGGGGATTCCTAAACAACTTATGGAATAAGAAGCTGGTTAGGTAACAGCTTTACAACAAATTTTTTATTAAAATAATATTGTCATGGAAAATTACAGTGAATGTAAAATTTATGTTCGTCCTGTGCGGGATGTGATTGATATGATTGGAAACAAATGGAAATTACCAATCATAATCGCCCTTGGATTTAAGGATCATCGATTTAATGAACTGGAGCGTCAAATCAAAGGTATTACGCCACGAATGCTATCAAGAGAACTCAAGGATTTAGAACTAAATAAGTTGGTGCGGCGGATTGAAATTAATTCTAATTCAGGTACTATAAAATATAGTCTCACTGAGCATGGAAAATCCCTGGATAACGTCATTATCGCCATGCGGAGTTGGGGAATAGACTATCGAGAAAAAATTATGGGAACTAAAAGGGTAGAAAAAATATAAGCGTTTTTTTATTAATGATCTTATTGTTTTTTTGTAAGAAAAGAGGCATTTGTGAAAAAATGACATTCTAGATGAATTCAAAAATGACATTTTTTCGGAAATAACTGAAAGTTTGACAGTTTTTTTTACTTGGTACAGGACTTGTGATTTTATGGGTGAAAGAAGCATTAGCTTTCATTTATTTAATCATTAAATTTTAAGTTATGTTACCAGTAAAAAGTAATTTACTACCAACTGTCGCAAGATTTTTTGATGACGATTGGAATCCTTTAATCGATTGGTCAAATCGAAATTCTTCTATCAATTCAACTACGGTACCTGCCGTAAACATGAAAGAAACTGCCAATGAGTTTATCGTCGAAATGGCCGTACCCGGAATGAAGAAAGAAGATTTTAAAATCGAACTCAACAACGGTTTGCTGAGCATTTTTAGCGAAATAAAACAGGATGATGAAACAGATAATGATAACAATTATTACCGTCGGGAGTTTAGTTACCAGTCTTTTAAACGCACCTTTAATCTGAATGATCAGTTGGTGGATGACACCCAAATTCAGGCAACCTACCAAAATGGTATCCTGCAATTAAACCTTCCTAAAAGAGAAGAGGCTAAAGAAAAACCGCCCCGAAACATCGAGATTTCCTAATCTCACTTCCACTGGCAGATCAGCTGCCAGTGGAATTTTTCATTCAATTATCTTAATTTTAAAATCTATCGAAAATGAAAAATAATCTCATTTTTTCAGCCTTGGTAGCGCTAATGGTCAGCTTATCAAGTATCGGAATTTATTCCTTCTATCATAACCACGGAAAAGTAGTAAAAGTAGAACACATATCGGGTACGCCTTCCGCTTCGGCTGTTTATACCCTCAACAATAACGGTGATCCGATTCCTTTGGATTTTAACGAACCTGCCAAAAAAGTAATTGATGGTGTGGTACATATTAAGTCCACCCATCTTTACGCTGGTAACCGCCGGAATTTTCAATTCAGAAATACACCCAATCCTTTCCGGGATTTTTTCGGAGATAGTTTTCAACCATTTTTCAGACCGGGTATCCCCGATAATGATTCCGGTCAAAATCCCCGCAACGATCAAATGCCGGGTAGGGTAGGCACGGGTTCCGGCGTAATTATCAGCGCCGATGGATACATCGTGACCAATAACCACGTAGTGGCCGAGGCGGACGATATCGAAGTGACGCTCTACGATAACCGAACTTACAAAGCAAAGGTGATCGGCACTGATCCGTCTACAGATCTGGCGCTCCTGCAAATCAAAGAAAAGGATTTACCCGTCGTTCCACTGGTCGACTCCGATCAAACCCACATCGGACAATGGGTGTTGGCAGTTGGAAATCCAATGGGATTAAATTCTACGGTCACCGCAGGTATTATCAGTGCCAAAGGTCGTAATATCAATATTTTAAGAGACAAGTATGCGGTTGAGGATTTTATCCAGACGGATGCTGCGATTAATCCTGGGAACAGTGGAGGCGCTCTGGTAAATCTCCAGGGTGGACTCGTCGGAATTAATACGGCGATTGCCAGTACTACGGGAAGTTTTGCCGGATATGGGTTTGCGATCCCTGCTAATATTGTGAACAAGGTGATCGAAGATTTAGTGGAATATGGAAGTGTTCAACGGGGAGTACTCGGGGTAATGATCCGAAACCTTGATGGGAATTTTGTAAAAGAAAAAGGTCTCCTGGTGTCCAAAGGGGTTTACGTAGATAGTTTGTTGGGTAATAGTGCTGCCGCAATTGCCGGCATTAAACCGGGTGATATTATTGTCGCGGTAAATGGTCAGTCTATCTTAACGTCGGCGGCTTTGCAGGGGATGATTGCCCGCTATCGTCCCGGTGAAAAAGTAAACCTTAAAATCAACCGGGATGCTAAAGAAATGGACATAAAAGTTGTGCTTAATAACCGCGAGGGAAACACGGAATTGTCCAGTAAAGACGACCGGGCGATTCTTAAAGTTTTAGGTGCGGATCTGGAGGACCTTAAACCGGAAACGGCCAGTAAATTAGAAATAACGGGTGGTGTTTTAGTTAAAAAAATCTATCCTGGAAAATTAAGTAAGCATACACAAATGCGGGATGGATTTATCATTACTAAAATAAACGGAAAACAGGTGTCGTCCGTAGAAGATTTGTTGGAACGGCTGGAGAAAAGAGAAGGTGGTATTATGCTGGAAGGAGTCTACAGCGATATTCCTGGCGTCTATTACTATGCTTTTGGTCTTTAATGGCAAATGGTAAACAATTGTATTTAACATTTTAATCGTATTTAAGCTATTTTCTTGTTTGATTTTGATCGGCAGGAAAATAGCTTAAAATTTAATCCTCAATCCGCCAAACAGAAAGGTCCCCGGAGCCGCTTCGTAATACCGGCCACCAAATGCGTTGATGCGGATATTATCTGCGTAACGGGTCCGAAAAAGATTGTTGATGCCCAGATAGGGGAGGAAGCTACTCTTTCCTTTTTCTAGTTTAAATTTCAACGAAAGATTGGTGACGGTTTTGGCTTTTTGAAATTCGTCGTTTAGATCGTTGGTATAAACTTTTCCCCAGACTTGCTGTTGCAAATTCAAATAAAACCGGTTACCCAATTGAATCGCTAAACGGATATTTCCTTGAAAATTAGGTAAGCCGGGCAGATTGTTTCCCTCCAGGTTATTACCATCAAGTTCATAATCTGTAAAGGTGAAATCCTGCCACGACCAATTGGTGGAACCACTCAAAAATTCATTAAAAGTACGTTGCAACAATAACTCAATTCCCCGTCTTTGTGTACGGCCCACGTTGCGGTAAAAGAGCCGGCCAGGACTCGTTTCCAGTTCGAAAGGGAGAAGTTCTTGTTCTGAATTGATCAGGAAAAAAGAAAGTTGGTAGCGGTCGTTTTTATGGGTTAAACCTTTGATGCCCAGTTCGTAATGATTTGCGGTTTGTGCGTTGAGGGCCGAATTAAATCCACTGCCATCGGGATTGTTGGAAAGTTCGTTGAGTGTGGGTGTTTCAAAACTGGTAGATAAGTTTCCAAAAATAAAAGTAGATGGTTGTATCGGATAAGCCAGACCAACGGAGTAATTAAAATTATTTAAATCCAGCTGACCGGAGTCGTCGCCGTCTAACAGAAAATTATCGATCGCTTTGATTTGATTCAAATCGTATCGAACGGAAGAATTAATGATCCATTTTTTCCAATAAAAATCATTGGCCCAAAACAAACCGGCGTTGCTGAACTGTTCTTTTTGGGATAGCCGAATTTCGCCCGTATTAACTAAACTATTATCAAATCTTTTCCGGTCGTCTCGCTGTCCCAGCACCTCGTAACCCAACTGCCATTTCCATGCAAAACCATTAATTGTTTTTTTACCATTTAAACTACTTCCTCCACCAAAGAAATTTCGTTCCAAATCTACCAAACCACTATTGGCAAAAGGTAATCTGCCCGTAAAGCCCCGGGCCGAATAAAAAGCATAAGTATTAAAATCAAGGTCTTTACCTATTTTAGTTTGGTATCGTAAAGCCCCCTTAAATTGCTGGATCGCTTCCCCTGCCAGGAATTCGACGTTGCGATCTCTGGCTGCTCGGGGTGTTTCATTAAAGGACATCAGATCAACACCACCGGGATCTTCTGCGGTAGGACTATTCATATAATTGAGTAGTAATTCGAGTTTACTATTTTGGGAAAATTTATGTCCCACGCGTAAGTTAAATTTGGTCGTTCTGTAACGAGCATAGTCCCGGTATCCATCTCCCCGCTGATGTTCTGTATGAAAAATAAAACTGGTTTTGTTAAATTTTCTTCCAGTTGTAAATTGATATTGTTGCCCCTTGTATGCTTGCCATCCAATGTGTGCTTCCGTAAATTTTGGTTTATCCCGAAAAGTATTTTCATCCGTGGTAGAAATATTGATGACGCCGCCGGAAGCGTTTCCGTACAAGGCCGACGCTCCGCCCGGGAGCACCTCGATGTTTTCAATAATGGGAAGGTTAAGATTATCGAGCTGGCCCTGTCCGTCGGCAGTCGTCTCGGGAATTCCGTCTACGATCAACTTGACACCCCGTACCCCAAAAGCCGCCCGCGACCCAAAACCACGAATAGAAATCCGGAGATCCTGTACCTGATTATTGGCGTTGAGGGAAAAGACACCAGGGATATCGGTGATCAATTCCTGAAGACTATTTTGTGGAATCTGATCTTTAAAATTTGGTGTCAACTGGTAGACAGAAGTCGCCGCCCGAAGCCAGGGCTTTTTGATTTTTAAGGCACTAACTTCAATCGTTTCAATCTGGACCAGTGGAGGGATAGAATCCGTTTGGGCGTTGAGTACAATTGGCAGGAATACCAGAATAATTAAACCGACTTTCTTAAAAAAAATAAAATAGCGCATGTAAGATTTTAGGGTAAACAAAAGAATAACTTCTTTCGCAAAAATACACAAACGATGCTGAAGTATTTTTGAATCAGGATAACAGCGGGCTGATCACCGTTAAGAAAAAAAATTAGGGGCTGCTGTATTTTAATCGATGTTTAGAATTCCCCGTACCCTTGGGTCGGGGATGAATAAACTGCCCGAAAGGGCAAACTAAAAACATAACAAGTGTAAAACTTTTTGTTGTTTTATAGGTAAACTTTTTGTATTTTTACGTCATGTTAAAGGCATATAAATATCGACTTTTTCCAACTCAAGAACAATCAGATTTGCTTGCTAAGCATTTTGGTCACTGTCGGTTTAATTATAATCACTTTCTGGGAAAATCTATTACTGAATTTAAAGAAAAGAAAGGCTATCGAAAGCCAATTCTTATCCAAGCACATTAAAAGGGAAAA
>CALLLR010000107.1 GCA_938008185.1 uncultured Saprospiraceae bacterium | reverse complement strand
ATGGAAAATTCAGATTTGTGTTATTTGATTTAGACAACGCAAGTCGCTTAAAAATAGGACAATCTCCGCTGAAGCGAATTGATAATATCTGGCGTTCAAATATGATAGGTAACTTATTCATGGCACTTTACGAAGACAAGGATGATGATGATTTTAAAAGAAAATTTCTGGAACGCTATCGCGAAATTCTTCAAAGTGGAAATATTTCTGCCGATCAACTGGAGAAAATTGTCGACCAGAATACTGAAAATATCACAGCAGAAATGGAACACCAAATTGCTAAATACAACGCTCCCCGAACCATGCTGGAGTGGCAAATTGAATTGGATAAAATGATGATTTTATTCCGAGAACGGGAAACTGCGGTCAGGGGATTTATGGAGTGAAGAAAGACTTGCCGGGAAAATCCAATCATTCTGCTGTTGTACCAGAAATAAAAACGAAAGTTAAAAGATTTGGGCATACTACTGGACATTTGCGGGTTTGAAGCTACTCCTCCAGGAGGCAGGGAGGTGAGAATAGGGAGAAATGTCCAGTAGTATAAAGGCATACTACTGGACATTTGCGGCTTTGAAGCTACTCCTTCAGGCTTGCCTACCGGAGGTAGGAGACTGAGAGGCCGAAAAGGAGAGAAATATCCAGTAGTATGGTAGAAAGCTTTTAAAGATTTATTGTCTTTCCCAAACGGAGGTTGATATGATCGTTGAGGTAGAGGTTACACCACTTTGCTCAGAAGTAATTACCTCGTTTTGACTAAACGTCAGAACATCGCCTTCAATCGTAAAATTAGCAGTTTGTGGTCCATTGGCAGCCAAGATAGACTGCCCGTTAGATTCTACCTCAAAAAGAGATCCCTCAATGGTAATGACGGAACCATCCACGGTATAAGTTCCGGCTCCCGACACATCGCTCACGGGATTTAAACCTGAACTAACGACCGCTCCATCTACACTCGTAGTGACGTTATAAGTATAACTACCGCTGGTGGTAAAGTTAGAACCAGTAAAGACGAGATCGTAATCAAGATCAGTAGCAGTACCAGTGCTTTGCGTAGAAAAAGCAGTACCGGAAACAACGGAATTGTTGGTTACATCAAATTCAGAAGACACCGCCGTCCAGGTTCCATCCAGCGTACTCACCTCGTCATCATCTCCACAGGAAAAGATAGATAAAGCAAATAAACATAAAAAAAGCATTTGAAATGTTAATTTCATCAGTAAAAATTTTAAAAAAATTAATAAATTATTGAAATAGACTTAACCCGATTTTCGAAGGAGCGAAAATTAAATCAGGAAAGCTTTTAAAAAATTTGGAAAATTTAATTTGAGGTTAAGCCGTAAAACTACTACTTTTTTTTAAGAAGACAAGCGGTTTTAATATTTTAAATTAAAAAATAGGTTAATGTTGTGTTGGTCAGCAGAAGGCTGGGCTTTCAGCGAAAGCAAAGACGTCGCCCGCCACGAACTACAACGTAAAAACATCAACCTAACCAATTGGGAAACGGTTCTTACCATTTTGCCGGATGACCAAGAAAGATATCTGCCCGAGTTAATCGGCGATAGCTCCTCGGTCACCAATTACCTGGATTCGACGATGCTCGATCCCGGTACTTATCAATACCATCTTGCGGCTTACGATCTGTCCGAAAACGGATCGGCTTCCCAGCTGATCAACATTCGTCCCTACACCAGCGGCGTACGCGGAACCATCGAAGCCGTCCACCTGCACGCTCGCTGTGTCGCCCCTGATGAAGTCAAAAACCAGGAAGGCTACGATGCCCTGCAAGCGTATATCCTGGAATACGAACACGACGGTACCCGAAATATGGAGTTCCTCGAACAAATCTATTTATACAATATCATCACGACCGCCGAATGACAGGAGTTTAATTTCCCTTGTTCGTTTACACATCACGTGTAGAAACGAAAACAAAATAACAAGCTTGAGATAGATTTCGTTTGGAATGATGAAGGATATATATTTATGAGGAGGTAGTTGCACATCTATTGTCTATTATTGCTTGGTAGCTGTATCTACACGTGGATGGGTAAACAAGATTTTTTTGTGTTTCATAATTTTTATTTTTGAATAGATTGTTGAAATTGTTTTTCAAAACTAAAAAGTTAAAAAACCTATATTTGTTCATTTGAATCAATTGGTTCCGCTTCCATTAGAAAACCCAAATCCTTATAAGGTTGTACTCTGTCAAAAATTACTTTTAAAATTCCACACAAAGGAAGCGCAATGATGGATCCTGCGGCACCCCATAACAAGGTCATTCCGATTACTCCGATAATAGAAAAAAGAGGATTAAGCGCTACGTTGCTACCTACAATCCAGGGCTCAAATACGTAAGATTCCAGCAACTGGGCAACGCCCATGATTGCAAAAACAATCAGTATATCCGTATAATTTCCTCCGGTTGAAATAGTAAGTAAGGCCACAATTACCGCAGCAATAATATTTCCAACGTACGGAATAAAGGTTAAAAATGCCGATAAGACGCCGATCAAAACACCGAACTGAATCCCCACCATAGAAAATCCTATTGCGTAAACAATGGCCAGCATCGAGACAATCGTCAGCTTTCCTACTAAATAGCTTTGTACCACGTCTCCAGTTTGACTGATCGTATCTTTCGCTTTGATATGACTATCAAAGAGTTTAAGAAAGAATATTTTTATTCGTTTTCTCTCACTCAATAAGAGAATCGCATATACCAACGAAAGGAAGAAATTAGCAAGAATATTAAACAGACTACCAATGGAAGCTGCAATCGTTTCTCCTATGTCAGAAATACCCTGTTCAATAAATTCGTCCTGATCGTTCATCGAAATTCCAAACCAGGATTTGATCCCTTTTTGCACATCCTTTTGCCGCTGTACTAGTTCTTTTTTGATTTGATCTGACTCTTGGTACAACTGCTGAATTTGCCAGCCAAAAACGCTTAGCAAAAGCATGAAAATAAAAATAATAACAGAGACACTAGAGATCGCAGCCAGATAGCGATTGGCTCCCCAAGCGGTAAGACTTACATACAGAGGACGTACCAGAGAAGCAAACATAGCGCCGTAGGTCAATGGGATTAAAAACGAACGGCCATAATAAAGCACCATACAAATCACTATGATCAATAGCAAAATTCTAAGGGGTAGTTTAAAAGCTTCTTGTTGTTGCATCCTGTATTACCTTGAAATAAATGAATTAGTTTCATCGATTTAGTTTCTCATTTTACGCTCACCGATATTGAAAACATAACAGGTTTTTAACGGTTAAATATTATATATGTTCAGCTTTAAATAACCAAACAATCTGTCTGCTCTACTGTTCTAATCTTATGAAATCAGATCTTTTAAAATTTACTGAAAAAGGAATTTATTGCGAAGCGGCGGATGTTTACATCGATCCGTGGAAACCCGTTCCCCGCGCGCTCATCACCCACGGTCACGCGGACCATTCCCGCTGGGGAAGTAAAGCCTATTTGGCTACCGATATTGCGGCTCCGGTGATCAAATACCGGTTGGGAGACATTAAAATGGAAACCATTAAATTCGGGGAAGAACGGAAGATTAACGGCGTAAAATTTAGCTTCCATCCCGCCGGTCATATTTTGGGTTCGGCCCAAATTCGCCTAGAACACAAAGGAGAAGTCTGGGTAGCTTCCGGTGATTACAAACTGGAAGATGATGGTCTGGCCAAACCTTTTGAACCTGTTCGCTGTCATACTTTTATTACGGAAAGTACCTTCGGGTTACCCGTCTACGATTGGAAACCACAGGAAGAAATTTTTGCGGACATCAACGCCTGGTGGCGACAAAATGCGGCGGATGGAAAAACCACCTTTATCACTGGATATTCGCTCGGAAAAGCCCAACGGATTTTACGTGGACTCGATACGTCCATCGGAAATATATACACGCACGGAGCGGTAGAAAATATAAACGAAGTAATCAGAAATCAGGCCATCTCCTTACCCGAGACCACCCGAATTACCAGAGAAACGGATAAAAAATTATTCCCCGGAAATCTGATTTTAGCACCACCTTCCGCTCTTAATTCCGCCTGGATGAAAAAATTTAAACCCGTTTCTATTGGCATCGCCAGCGGCTGGATGACCTTGCGTGGTCCCCGTAGACGAAAGGCGGCCGACCGGGGGTTTCCTCTATCCGATCACGTTGACTGGAAGGACCTGAATAAGGCCATTGAAATGACCGAAGCTACCCGCGTGATCGTCACCCACGGCTACTCCAGTATTTTTTCAAAATATTTAAATGAAAAAGGAATTCAAGCCAGTATTGAAAATACAGCATACGAAGGTGAATTGGCAGAAGTAAACGAAAATGCTGAGGAAAATAAAGAAAAGAGTGATTGATCAATTAGGAGCGGTAGAATTTGTCATCGATTGGTAGGGTGTTCAATTTACCTTCTATAGGTTTAAAATTTCTTGTGTGATCTTAATGCGTATTTTCAGAATGGTACTAGCGGGATCACATTATTTTTTGACGAGTTGTTTAGTAAATAAATCTGCCTGGTCTGATAAAACCCCAAAATAATTTATCTTAAAAAAGCAGAGAATTCGTTACTTTCTCTAAAGAAAACAATCATGAAAAATTTTGCAAACCTATTTACCCGGCTTGATCAGACTACCAAAACCCTGGTAAAGATAGCTGCTTTGATAGAATATTTTAAAAAAGTAGACGACGTAGACCGACTCTGGGCCATGGGGATATTATCGCATCGACGTCCAAAACGAACGGTCAAAATTTCTTTATTACGGCAATGGGCTGCCGAAATAGCGAAGCTTCCTTTATGGCTATTTGAAGATAGTTACCGGATTGTGGGTGATTTGGCGGAAACGATTGCCTTGGTATTACCTCCGCCAGTTCAAGTGTTGGATCATTCGCTTGCTTACTGGATTGAGGAAATAAAATCACTAGGCGGCTTAACGGACGAAGAAAAAAAAGAGCGCGTATTAAACGCCTGGAGTGGTCTTACACGTGACGAGCGATTTTTGTATAACAAATTAATCACGGGAGGATTTCGGGTTGGTGTTTCTCAGAAGCTGATGATGCGGGCACTGTCCCAATATTCCGGACAGGAAGAGAGTGCCATTGCGCACCGTTTGATGGGAAACTGGACACCCGATAATACCACTTATGCGGATCTTATTTTAGCAGAGAATCCACTTGATGATATCTCAAAACCTTACCCTTTTTATTTGGCTTACGCCGTCGATGGTTCTCCCGAAAATTTAGGGAATCCTGCGGAATGGCAGATCGAAAGAAAGTGGGATGGCATCCGTGGTCAGGTGATTGTCCGGGGTGGCGAATTATTTGTCTGGTCACGTGGGCAAGAACTGGTGACGGATAAATTTCCGGAATATCATCCGCTGGCAACCATATTGCCCAACGGAACCGTCCTGGACGGAGAAATCCTTCCTTTCGATGATGGAAAACCGTTAAGCTTTAATGTGCTGCAAACTCGGATTGGTCGTAAGAATGTTACCAAAAAAATCTTAGAATCAGCACCAGTTTCTTTGATGGTATACGATATCTTAGAATTTGGAGGGGAAGATATTCGACAAAAAACGATGGAAGAGCGGAGACAAATTTTAGTAGACTTAATTACCATTTTACCAACCAACGATATCATCCTGCTTTCCGAAACCCTGGAATTTGATTCCTGGGAAGCTGCTGCCGCAGAACGGGAAAATTCCCGACTTCACCTCAGCGAAGGTTTTATGTTGAAACGTAAAAATTCCGCTTACCAGATTGGCCGGAAAAAAGGGGACTGGTGGAAATGGAAAGTCGATCCACTGACCATTGATGCGGTGATGATTTACGCACAACAGGGGAGTGGCCGCCGGGCCAACCTCTACACCGATTATACTTTTGCCGTCTGGGACGATGATAAACTGGTTCCCTTTACCAAAGCCTACTCGGGACTCACCGACGCGGAGTTCAGACAGATTACTTCCTGGGTTCGAAAAAATACACTGGAGCGTTTTGGCCCGGTCCGGAGCGTTAAACCAGCTCATGTCTTTGAGATTGCCTTCGAAGGAATCAATAAATCCACTCGTCACAAATCGGGAGTCGCCTTACGGTTTCCACGAATGCTTCGCTGGCGAAAAGATAAGCCGATTAAAGAAGCGAACACTTTGGAAGATTTACAGGGAATGTTGGCGGTGTATGGATAAATTTTTACGGATAAATTATAATTAGTATTTTATTTCATATTCAAATTGTATTTTTGTGAAAATTTAACTAACCTCTTATATATTCTATGAAGAATTCTCAATTAGCCTTTTCACTTTTGTTGGTATCGGTTATTTTAATAATAACTAGTTGTAACTTAAAACCAATACCCAACACGGATATAGAAAAAACGGATGAACCCGAAAAAATCGTACATCCAGAAGATTGGAAAAAACTCACCGCATTACCCTTGGATACTGCAATAGAGCAACAGATAGACGAGCTACTCCCCAAACTTACGCTGGAACAAAAAGTAGGGCAGGTGATCCAGGCGGATAGTGAATCTGTCACTCCAGAAGAAGTAAAAACATACCGCCTGGGATCCATCCTGAGCGGTGGCAATTCTGCTCCCGGACCAAAACCTTACGCGCAGACCAGAGAATGGTTGGCGATGGCGGATAAATATTATCTTGCGTCTATTGACCCGGAAGGAGTAGAAATTGCGATACCTTCTATCTGGGGAATAGATGCCGTTCATGGCCACACCAACCTGAGTGGCGCTATTGTATTTCCACATAATATTGGATTGGGGGCGATGCGTAATCCCGACTTGATCGAAAAGATTGCGGCCGTGACGGCCCACGAATTAACGGTGTCCGGTCACGATTGGACTTTTGCGCCTACACTGGCAGTGCCACAAGATTTACGGTGGGGGAGAAGCTACGAAGGATTTTCAGAAGACCCGTCTATCGTGCAATCTTATGGTGATAGAGTGGTCTACGGTCTACAAGGCCGAAGGGGGACGAAAGATTTCATGGGAGGTGGAAAAGTGATTTCCAGTGCCAAACATTTTTTGGCGGATGGTGCCACGGAGAACGGAATTGATCAGGGCGATGCAAAAATTAGCGAAAAAGAACTTATGAAGGTCCACGCTGCTGGATACTATAGCGCAATACCTGCGGATGTACAAACCGTGATGGCCTCTTTTTCAAGCTGGAAAGGACGTAAGCTCCACGGAGATAAAGAAATACTGACCGATGTATTGAAGGAACGGTTGGGCTTTAATGGTTTTGTGGTCGGAGACTGGAACGGACACGGTCAGGTAGCTGGTTGTACCAATACTGATTGTGCGCAGTCCTTAAATGCTGGTCTGGATATGTACATGGCGCCCGGTAGTTGGAAAGGGTTGTGGAAAAGTACGCTGAAACACGTCAAAGAAGGAACGATTCCGATGGCTAGACTGGATGATGCGGTACGCAGAATCCTGCGGGTAAAAATTGCGTCCGGCATATTTACAAAAGGACCTCCTAGTAGCCGTAAAAATGCTGGGAATGCCAGTCTGCTGGGACTTCCTGAAAATAGAGCGATTGCCAGACAGGCTGTGCGGGAGTCGATGGTATTATTAAAAAATAATGGGGGAATTCTACCATTGGACGCTGGAAAAAATATCCTGGTCGTCGGCGATGGTGCGAACAGTATCGCAAAAGCTAGTGGAGGATGGACCCTTTCCTGGCAGGGGAAAGGACATACCAATGATGAGTTTCCCAACGGTGAATCTATTCTTACTGGAATAAAAGAAGCTGCGGCAGCGGCCGGCGGTAAAGTAATTTTTTCTGCCGATGGCGTATCCAAAGAACCCGTCGATGTCGTAATTGCCATCTACGGAGAAAACCCCTACGCAGAATTTCAGGGAGATCGGGAAAATCTCGATTTTGAACCCAATGGATTTGATGTAACCCAACTGGCCAAATTCCAAAACGAAAACATTCCGGTCGTATCCGTTTTCCTTTCTGGTCGCCCAATGTGGACAAATCCCGAGATCAATAACTCTGATGCATTTATTGCCGCATGGTTGCCAGGTAGTGAAGGTGGTGGTATTTCTGATTTACTGTTCCAGAGAGATCCATCTTATGACTTTACTGGTCGATTGTCTTTTTCGTGGCCGAATACTGCTTTGGTCGTTAAAGACGAAAATGGGAAAAATAAAAATATATTATTTGAATTGGGATATGGGCTCGATTATAAAAATTCTACTGAGGTAGATCAACTTTCGGAAGAATCTGGTTTAGAAAGTGCTGCGGTAGCTTCTACTGGCAATTTCTTTAGTCGAGGAATTGCGACTCCGCCCTGGGGATTATGGTTGAAAACAGGGGATCTAAATAAACAAATTGGGAGTTATCCAACATCCGTTGGGGGATTGATTGTTAGTAAGACCGACCACGAAGCACAAGAAGATGCCCTGCGGATAAAGTGGACCTTAAACGATTTTGATCAGGTGCGTATCAGCACGGCTACTCCCAGCGATATGTCCCGGGAAACCAACGGCGCAATGGAGCTGACTTTCTCCGCAAAATTATTTCAGGGCGACAAGGCCATGGTAAAGATTGGTATGGGATGTGATCAGGAGTCCCTTTGTGAGGAAAGACTCGATATCATTCTTACGGATAAGGAATGGAAAGAATACCGGATTAGCCTCAGCTGCTTTGCCGACCTTGGAGTGGATATGACCAAAATAAGTACCGCCATGATGATCACGGCTGGAGAAGGTGTAGATATCGGATTGGGCAATATTCGGTTGGAATCTGATATAGACGCTAAGCCGGGATGTGACGGAAACTAGAATTAGAATGCTCCGTTTAGATATCTGGAATATTGCTCGTCCCTTATCCTGTAAAAGAGTAAATTCTAATTATAAAAAATATTAAAACTGTAAAATAAATTATCTCATTTTCTAGGTAAATTGAATTTTCTTACTTTTCGTTTTCTGCAGAAGAGCCCGTCTGAAAGTTAGAAGAGCAGCAAAAAGCAAGAAGCAAACAGCGAAAAACACTTTAACCTTATTTCTAAAGACAAAAGATATTAACCACAAAATTTGAAATTCAACAAATCCAAATCTTTCAAGCCCGCCTTGACCTGGTTTAATCAAAATGAGTGGAAACCGTTTCCATTTCAGAAAAAGACCTGGAAAGCGTACTTGACGGGGAAGAGTGGTTTGGTGAACGCACCAACGGGAAGTGGGAAAACTTATTCGTTGATGGTGCCGATTTTACTGGAGTTTCTACAGCAGACTTCGCCAAAGGCTCCCGAAGCAAAAAATAATGGATTACAAGTGATCTGGATTACCCCAATTCGGGCCTTGGCAAAGGAAATAAAAAATGCGGGAAGTCGGGCGATCCAGGCATTAGGATTGAACTGGGAAATTTCGATTCGGTCGGGCGATACCAAAACCTCCGATCGTACCAAACAAAAAAAGAAACCACCGGAAATTTTAATTACTACGCCAGAAAGTTTACACCTGTTAATTGCAAGTGCCGAGTATTCCAAGTTTTTTAAAAATCTAAAAACGGTGGTCATCGACGAATGGCACGAGTTGATTGGAACAAAAAGAGGGGTACAAATAGAACTGGCCCTTTCGCGATTACGTAGTAAATGTCCGGCCTTGAAAACCTGGGGAATCTCCGCTACTATCGGAAATATGGAACAAGCGGTGGAAGTATTGCTGGGCCCGGAATATAAAAATGGAGACTGGAAAATTATTCGTTCTAAACTAAAAAAGAAAATCGTCATCGAAACGGTAATGCCCGACGAAATAGAACGATTTCCCTGGTCCGGACATTTGGGAATCACCCTGTTACCAAAAGTCCTACCTTTAATTTACAAAAGCAAAACCACTTTAATTTTTACAAATACCAGAGCGCAGTGCGAAACCTGGTACCAACGATTATTGGAAGCCGACGGAGACCTGGCCGGACAGATTGCCATGCACCACGGATCAATCAGTCGGGAGCTACGCAACTGGGTGGAAGAGGCACTGCACACCCAACAACTCAAAGCCGTTGTCTGTACTTCCAGCTTGGATTTAGGGGTAGATTTTCGTCCGGTAGAAACCATTGTGCAGATTGGTTCCCCCAAGGGTGTCGCGCGGTTTATGCAGCGTGCCGGACGGAGTGGACACCAGCCGGGCGCGACGAGTCGGATACATTTTGTTCCCACCAATTCCATGGAACTAATCGAAGCCTCGGCGATTCGTACGGCGGTCAAAAATCAAAAACTGGAAGCCCGTTATCCCTACATCCGATCCTTTGACGTACTGGCACAATACCTGGTGACCCTGGCTACTTCGGAAGGATTTGAGCCGGTATCGACACTAGCCGAAATTAGAACCACTTACGCTTTTAACAGTGTTTCAGACGAAGAATGGAATTGGCTAATTAATTTTATTACGACTGGTGGGCCGTCCATGGAAGCCTACGAAGAGATGCGACGCGTTGGTTTTCATACGGGACTTTATCGGATTATGAATAAAAAAATGGCGACGCGACAACGGTTGTCTATGGGGACGATTGTTGGTAACAGCTCTATGAATGTTAAGTATCTGCGCGGTGGCAAAATTGGTCAGGTAGAAGAATGGTTTATTTCCCAAATTAATCCTGGAGAAACTTTTTGGTTTGCGGGGCGAAGCTTGGAATTGATCCAGATTCGTGGAATGGATGTAATTGTTAAAAAGAGTAAAAAGAAGCGCGGAAAAATTCCCTCCTGGCAAGGGGGTCGCTTACCGTTGTCTTCGCAGTTGTCAGAGGAGTTGCGTCAAAAAGTATCACTCCTTAGCCAAGGTGAATACCCGGATAAGGAGTTGAAAAAAATAAAACCGCTGACCGATTTACAGGCGCACCGTTCTTTGGTTCCCAACGAAAACCAACTCTTAATTGAATACTTCAAAAGCCGGGAAGGATTTCATTTGCTGGTTTATCCTTTTGAAGGCAGAGCCGTACATCAGGGAATCAGTACGTTGATGGCGTGGCGAATTTCACAATTACAGCCCATCAGTTTTACCATCGCTATGAACGATTACGGGTTTGAACTGTTATCAGATACGGAAATTCCGATTGATACCGCTTTGCGGAATGATGTTTTTTCAACGTTTCATCTGAGCGAAGATATTCAGTCGAGTGTCAATTCAGTAGATATGGCGATGCGACAATTTAGAGAAATTGCGGCGATTTCCGGTCTGGTATTTAAAGGGTATCCGACCAAAGAAAAGCGAGTCAAACATCTACAGTCTTCCGCCGAATTATTTTTTAAAGCTTTTACGGATTATGAGCCGGATAATTTATTGCTGGTCCAAGCCTATGAAGAGGTAATGAGTTTTCAACTGGAAGAAGTGCGGTTACGGGCGGCGTTAAAAAGAATTGCGGGGCAGGAAATAAAACTGATGCGCCCGCCAAAAGCGACGCCGTTTTCTTTTCCAATTATCGTTGATCGTCTACGGGAACGATTGAGCTCGGAAAAATTACAGGATCGGATCGATAAGATGCGGTTGCAGTTGGTTAGGTGATTTTTTGCTTCTTGCTTTTTTGCTAACGCGTTAGAAGAGCAGCAAGAAGCAAACGGCAAATAGCAAGCAGCATTTTAAACCCTGACTTACATAGTTATAAATAACACAATGACAAATAAAAAAATTGTTAAAAACAGAACTACAAGGAGAACAACTAATATTAGATGCCGAAAAGGCGATCTACTGGCCGCGGCGCAAGGTCCTGTTGCTGGCAGATTTGCATTTGGGAAAAGCGGAACATTTTCGCCGGGAAGGATTGCCCGTGCCGATGGCGATTCGCACCAAAAATCTGAAAAGACTTAACGGACTATTAAAAAAATATACCCCAGAGCGGGTAATTTTTTTAGGAGATTTATTTCATAGTTTGCACAATGAGAGCTGGACGGTATTTTGTGATTTTTTAAAAAAAAGACCTGCGATATCTTTTGAACTGGTAATTGGAAACCACGATATCCTCAGCGAGCCTGATTATTCCGCAGCGGGATTGACCTTGCACGATGAACCATACTTACAAGCTCCTTTTATTTTATCTCATCATCCCCAAGAAGAAATTTTAGAGGGTTATTATAATTTATATGGCCATATACATCCTTGTGTCTATTTGCAGGGTCTAGGAAAGCAATATATGCGCGTGGCTTGTTTTCATTTTGGAAAATACCACGGCGTTTTACCTGCCTTCGGAGAATTTACGGGGATGGCGAAGATGGAAACCGTCGAGGGTGATCGGGTTTTTATTGTCGTGGCCCCTCAGCTTGCTACCGAGACCGGAATTGTAAAGCAGGTTTCTTTCTGATTTTGAACACGTCCCATTCATTACCGTTCTACTGTCCTATTAGCTTAAATTGTAAAGATCATTATCATTTGATAACTAGACGTGCTTAAAAGGTTGGCCGTCACGATAGCGATCAAAGAATGACTGAAAATTTCGGGTCATTTCTTTGATCGTTTCTTTATGGAAAAAAATTATTAACTTCCCCTTTTAAATTAATTTTACATGAAAAAATTAAGGTTATTATATATTATTCCCGTTATTCTTTTTGCGACTATTTTGCTAGCCACGGATTTTAACGAACATTCCTATGAAAATAATATTACCACTAGCCAGGCAACCGAAAGTCCTCAATATTTCGATCAAATGATGTCCGCCCTGACTCATCCCCGCTGTATTAATTGTCATCCCAGTGATAATAAACCCAAGCAGGGAATCGAAGCGCATCCCCACTATTTTGGGGTAGAACGAGGAAAGGATGATCACGGATTTGCCGCTACCAATTGTAATACCTGCCACCAGGAAGAAAACAACGATTTTTCCGGTGTACCCGGTGCACCGCACTGGGGCCTGGCTCCGGCGAGTATGAACTGGGAAGGTTTATCCAAAACAGAGATTGCTATTTCTATGATGGACAAAAGCCGGAACGGTGGTAAAACACCCAAAGAAATTTTAAAACATTTGACGGAAGATCCATTGGTACTGTGGGCCTGGAATCCAGGAATTGATGCTGCGAGAAATCCCAGAGAAAAACCACCTATTTCCAAAGAGGCATATATTGCAGCGGTGAAGGGTTGGTTTGAAGCGGGCGCAGTGATTCCGCAGTAGGAGTGTATTGCAATACGCCCTACTGCGAAGTACGCCTCTGCTGCGAAAACTAAGGCGGTAAAATATGATTGGATTTTAACATAGCATCCGAAGGGAGATCCAATCATTTTTTATCTTGCTCTGATCAATAAAATTAATGAGGGTATCAAGAATGCGTTTGATCGTATTATGTAACAATGACTTTTAAATCATAAATACAAAATTTTGGACAAGGTTACATAACACAGGCGATACTGATTCCGGCGCTTTTTAATATTAAAAACGATTCAACGATTCAACGATTCAACGATTCAACAAATCAACAAATCAACAACAATATGAAAATATCATTTAACATAAACGGACAACCTCAATCGGTAGAAATTGAAGATCCCAACACGCCCTTACTATGGGTGGTACGCGATATGCTCGATCTGAAAGGAACCAAATTTGGTTGTGGAAAAGCGGCTTGTGGTGCATGTACCTTACACGTAGAAGGCGAAGCGGTACGGTCTTGTTCCTACGCGGTAAAATTTGCGGAAGAGAAAAATATTGTAACCATCGAAGGATTGGGTGACCGCGAAAATCCACATCCGGTACAGCAAGCGTGGATTGAACACGTAGTTCCGCAATGTGGGTATTGCCAACCGGGATTTATCATGGCCACGGCAGCATTGCTCGCAAAAAATCCAAATCCCACGGACGAAGACATTGACAATAACATCGTAAATGTGTGCAGATGCGCAACGTATACTCGAATGCGTAAAGCCATTCACCGGGCAGCAGATTTAACGCCATCGTCTAAGGTACGGAATGAGTAGAAACAATACATACCTTGTCTATACGATTCTACACCTCAACAATTCAACAAGCGCAGCGTTTCAACCCCTCAACAAGCGCAGCGCCTCAACAATTCAAAAAATGAATAAAAATAAAAAAACTTCCCGTCGAAAATTTTTAGTCCGTGGTGGACTGGGCACGTTGGGTGTGCTGGCCATTGGTACGTACGTCTTTAGAAATCCGCTCCGTCGCAAGACCTTATCCATTGCGGAAACGTTAATTCCTCCCTATAACGGATCAGGCACCAAAGCCAATTTATGGTTTGAAATTACCAAAGACAATCAGGTGCTGCTGCATTCTTCCAAAGTGGAAATGGGGCAGGGTACTTTTACGGGACTGGCGCAGATGGTCGCCGATGAGCTGGATGTAGCGATCGAACAAATACAAGTCATCGGGGCGGCCAGTGCTACCGGGATCGTGGACGGATTGAGCACCGGAGGGAGTTTGTCCATCGCTTCGTTGTGGGTACCCTTGCGGGAAATGGCGGCCACCATGCGGGAAATGGTAAAAGGAGAAGCCGCAAAAAAAATGGGTGTAGCCAAAAGCGATCTAACGACCAAAGACGGCGTTGTTTCTGGTGGTGGAAAAACGATGACCTATGCCGAAGTAGCGGCGGACGTGACCGAATGGGACGTGCCGGGTACGCCAGATTTGCGGCCCGTTAGCAGTTATAAATTTGTGGGTAAACCCATTCCCAGAGTGGACCTGGTAGCCAAAGTCTTTGGTGATCCAATTTTTGGGATGGACGCCGAAATGCCTGATATGTTGCACGCTTGTGTGATCCGTCCAGAGCACATCGGCGCTACTTTTAAAAGTGCGGATACTAGTAAAGCCGAAGGAATGAACGGCGTAGTCAAAGTAATCGAAACCGAGGATTGGGTGGGTGTCGTAGCCAAAACTTTTTCGCAGGCCCTGGCTGCCAAACGAGCCATTAAAGTAACCTGGGATATTCCCAGAAAATGGACCGAATCAGATATCCGGGAGATGCTACAAGTGGGAAAAGGAGACCGGATGATTACCCAAAAGGTGGGGAATGAACTGGAACCGGAAGATGCCAACGTAGTCTCCATAGAATTTTCCAGTCCGATCGGTGCGCACGCACAAATGGAACCAAACGGAGCCGTCGCTCACGTTGCGGACGGAAAAGCAACTATTATTTTGTCTACTCAAGTGGTAGGCATCACCCAAAAGCAAGTCGCCAAAGCATTGGGAATTGATACCGCCGATGTCAATATTATTCCGACGTATCTGGGGGGTGGTTTTGGTCGCCGACTGAATACTTCACACGCGGTGATGGCTGCTAAAATGTCCAAAGAAGTCGGCAAACCTGTTAAATATTTTTTTACCAGAAAAGAAGAATTTCAAAACGATACCTTCCGACCGCCGACGCATCATATCATGCGCGGCAAACTAAACGAAGATGGATTTTTGGATAGTGTGGAACATCATTATGCGAGTGGTGACGTGGCCATCAACTCGGTGCTGATGCCAGGGTTTGCCCATACCGTTTTAGGAACGGACTTTGGTGCGATGCGTGGTGCCAATATCATGTACGAAAAAATACCTAATCACCGTTCGGTACAGTGGCATACGACTTTGCCTTTTGCGACCAGCTGGTGGCGAAGTCTGGGATTGCTGGCCAACACCTTTGCGATTGAAAGTTTTATCGATGAGATGGCGATCAAAGCGGGAAAAAGTCCGGTAGATTTTCGACTGGCCATGCTTGGTACGGAAGGTAACCAGGCCCGGATTCGTAAAGTGATTGAGGTGGCTGCGGAAAAGTCTGGTTACACGGACCAAGTGAAAGGTGACAAAGCGATGGGCTTTGCGGCGTCGATTGATACGGGCTCTCCGTGTGCGCAAGTAGTGGAGGTGTCGATCGCTGATAATAAAATTAAAGTACACAAAGTGACCTGTGCATTTGATTGTGGAATTGCCGTCAATCCGGATCAGGTACGGGCGCAGTGTGAAGGCTCGATTATGATGGGCATCAGTGGTGTGTTACACGAAAAAATGACGTTAAAAGATGGTCAGTTGTATCCGACGATTTATGGTCCTTACGAGATGGCTTTGATGCGTGATGCGCCGAGCGAAATTGATATTCATTTGATTCAGGGAGCGGAGGTGCCGTTGCCAGTGGGCGAGCCGCCGTTGGGTCCGATTGGTGCGGCGATTGGGAATGCGGTAAGGCGATTGACGGGGAAAAGAGTGGGGGATTTGCCGATGCGACTTGGTTGATTATTGGATTGATTGACATACAGATATGTGGATAAACTTTTTATCGTGATTTCAAATTTCTCGTTAACGGGGCAAGCGTTGCATGATTAACCAGAAAGTTGTTTAAGAATCAAACACTTAGTCTCCCTTTTCGGGCTCAAAAAATGAAATATTATTTTGTGTTTTTATCCCGATCTTTAGAGGACTACTTTTTAGCGCAGACTCACTAATTAACCAATTAACGTATCTTTGCACCTCAAACGTACTAAGATCACCTCAAAAGTGCCTCAAAGAATAAAGTCATGGGAAATATTGTAGCTATAGTAGGACGACCGAACGTCGGAAAATCGACCCTTTATAATCGCCTGATCGGTGAAAGACAAGCCATCATTGACGACGAGAGCGGAGTAACCCGCGATCGAAAGTACGGGATGAGCGAGTGGAATGGGAAAAAATTTACCGTTATTGATACGGGAGGATTCGTGCATGGATCCGATGATATATTTGAGTCTGCGATCCGGTCTCAGGTTCGGGTGGCCATTGACGAGGCGACCCTTATGATCTTTTTAGTGGATGTAACAACGGGTATTACCGATCTGGACGAAGAAGTGGCGCAATTGCTCCGTAAGACCGAAAAGCCAGTGATTCTGGTGGTCAACAAAGTAGACAATAACCGCCGAATGCTCGAAGCGAACGAATTTTGGAGCATGGGGTTTGAACACACGCACTTTCTTTCCTCATTGACGGGGAGCGGTACCGGAGAGGTGCTGGATCTGGTTACCGAATTGATTCAGGATGATCCGCCGCTGGAATTAGATATTCCTAAATTTGCCATTCTTGGTCAACCCAACGTCGGGAAATCTTCCTTAGCCAATGCTTTACTCGGTGAGGAGCGGAACATCGTAACGGATATCGCCGGGACCACGCGGGATTCTATTCACTCACGCTACCAAAAATTTGATAAAGATTTTTTGATTATTGATACGGCGGGGATGCGTAAAAAAGCACGGGTCCACGAAGATATAGAGTTTTATTCCGTCATGCGGGCCATCAAAGCGATGGAAGAAGCAGATGTTTGTATTCTGATGATTGATGCTCAAACGGGAATGGAAGCGCAGGACATGAGTATTTTTTCCCTGGCGCTGAAGAGAAATAAAGGGGTCGTGATTTTGGTTAATAAATGGGATTTGGTAGAAAAAGAAACCAATACGGCCAGAGATTACGAACTGGAGCTACGCGCCAAAATTGCTCCTTTTAATGACGTACCCATCGTTTTTACTTCGGTGGTCAACAAGCAGCGAATCCTGAAGTCTATTGAAGTCGCACTGGAAGTGTACGAAAACCGAAACCGTAAAATTAAAACCTCTGCCCTCAACGATTTTATGCTGGAAGCCATCGATAGAAATCCACCGCCGTCTAACCGGGGACGATTTGCCAAAATTAAATTTATCACTCAACTACCTACTTACTATCCGGCCTTTGCTTTTTTCTGCAATAATCCAAAATACATTAAAACGGATTATAAAAATTTCCTCGAAAACCAGCTACGAAAAGAGTTCAATTTTACCGGTGTACCGATCGGAATCTTTTTCCGTCAAAAATAGAGCAATTCGATAAAAAAGAAATTAAGGCCACAAACCTATAAAGAAATCACGCCAGAAAGGCGTAGTGACTTAGCTTCTTTATGCCAATTTATTTTTGTTTTGAAATTAGAAATTTTAGGCACAATAACTGCCATATTAAAGATGTGGTCATACCATTTCCGGCTATTATAGCTGAATATAAACAGAAAATCAGCAATTTTACGAATATAAATTAAGTGTAATGACAATTACTGAAACTCATATTGAGGGACTTAAAATCATCGAACCTCGTGTATTTGGGGATGATCGAGGCTATTTTTACGAATCCTATAACGCGCAGACGTTTAAAGCGGCTGGTATCGAAAATGACTTTGTACAAGACAACCAGTCTGCTTCTGTCAAGGGCGTCTTACGGGGTCTGCATTATCAGCGCCCGCCCTTTGCCCAGGCAAAACTAGTTCGGGTACTATCGGGTGAAGTGCTGGACGTAGCCGTTGATATTCGTGAAGGATCACCTACTTATGGGCAGTGGCACAGCGTTCGGTTGAGTGGAGAAAACAAAAAACAGTTTTTTATTCCCAGAGGTTTTGCACACGGTTTTCTAACCTTGAGCGAGCACGCGGTTTTTGCTTACAAGTGCGATAATTTTTACAATAAAGAAAGTGAAGGCGGTTTGCGCTATGATGATCCAACCGTTGGAATTGACTGGGAAGTAGCCGTTAAAAATGTATTGTTATCCGAAAAAGACGCTATTCTGCCAACCCTCGGAAATCATCTGAAATTCGTAGATTTTACCGCAGCTGCTGAGAAATAATTTTTCTCAAATATTTAAAAACGTCAAAACGTCAAAACGTAGGAACAAGGCACTGCCTTGTTCCTACGTTTTGACAATTCAACAATAAAAAATGAAAAACATCCTCGTCACCGGTGCCAACGGCCAGGTAGGTTCCGAACTTAAAGCACTCGCCGCGCAGTATCCTGATTTTAGCTTTGATTTTGTCGATAGAGCAGAACTCGATATTACTCAGGAAGCAGCAGTGATGGCTTATTTTAAAAAGAAAAGATTTGCGTACTGTTTAAGTTGTGCGGCCTATACTGCCGTGGATAAAGCGGAGGAACAAAAAGACATGGCCATGCTTGTCAATACAGTCGGTGCCAAAAATCTGGCGTTGGCAGCCCAAAAAACGGGTGGACGGATGCTGCACCTTTCCACTGATTATGTTTATCACAACCGTCAGAATACACCTTTTATAGAAACAGATGAGACCAGTCCGCAAGGCATTTACGCCGAATCCAAGTTGGCTGGAGACCGAACAGTTTTAAATATCAATCCAAAAAATCTGGTTATCAGAACCTCGTGGGTATATTCTGCTTTCGGAAATAATTTTGTTAAAACCATGTTGCGTTTGGGCGCGGATCGGGATAAGCTAACCGTTATTTTTGATCAAATCGGGACACCGACTTACGCGTACGATCTGGCAAA
>CALLLR010000106.1 GCA_938008185.1 uncultured Saprospiraceae bacterium | reverse complement strand
TGTTTTCTTTTAGCTTTCCTGGAAACCCTTGCATTGCTGATATTCGATTATTTGAAAATAATTCGGATCCTCAAACCTCCGATCCAGGAATGGAGGGAGGTGATTTCAATAATTATTTTGCGAACGTATTTGATCTTACTGATTATTATAATGGAAATTATAGTAATACCGGAACCATCTGTTTATCACCTCCAACCATAGATCTGACTCAGATAACGGTCTTGCAGGACAGCGTTAATACGGTTTGTACGGCTATAATTGATCCCAATCCTGGCGATATTTTTAACGCAAGCCTGTGCGCTCCTGCTCCTGGCAATGGTATAGCGGAAGTAGTAGTATCTGCTGATCAATTATGCTTGACTTACACGGCTCTTCCAGGCTTTATCGGAAGCGATGAGGTCTGCATTACCGTCTGTGACCAAACTGGTTTGTGCACTACCTCTATTGTACCCGTTGAGGTAATACCCAATGGTTGTCCCGATACTGATGGGGATGGTATTTGTGATCAGGTTGATAATTGTCCACTGATTCCTAATCCTGATCAGGCAGATTGCGATAACGATAATGAGGGAGATGTTTGCGAAACGGATAGTGATAATGATAATGTTCCGGATGCCTGTGATATTTGTGTGGGCAATGATGCGACGGGTGATACAGATGGCGACGGTATCTGTGATGACCTTGATAATTGTGTCTTTATTATGAACGTCGACCAGGCAGATTGTGACAACGATGGCGAAGGGGATGTCTGCGAAATTGATACGGATGGAGATAATATACCCGATGCCTGCGATATTTGTTCGGGAGATGATACAACTGGGGATACGGATGGTGACGGTATTTGTGACGATATTGACAATTGTGTTGCTACCGTGAATCCCGATCAGGCAGATTGTGATAATGATAATGAAGGGGATGTTTGCGAGGTCGATTCCGATGGAGACAACGTACCGGATGCGTGTGATATTTGTACCGGTAATGATGCATCGGGTGATACGGATGATGATGGTATTTGTGATGATATTGATAATTGTATTGCCACCTTTAATGTCGATCAGTTAGACTGTGATGATGATGGACAAGGGGACGCTTGTGCTCCGGATACGGACAACGATACCGTACCGGATGGCTGTGATATTTGTACGGGAGATGACGCATCAGGCGATACAGATGGCGATGGTATTTGTGATGATATTGACAACTGTGTGTTGATCTTTAATCCTGCACAGGCAGATTGTAATAACGATGGCGTAGGAGATTTTTGTGAGATGGATAGTGATGGTGATTCCGTACCGGATGTTTGTGATATCTGTGAAGGTAACGATGCTTTTGGGGATAGTAATGATGATGGTATTTGTGATGAAATCCCGGATTGTAATACTTATCAATTCCAGGTGAGTAATGACGCAACGGAATGTGTACAGCCTTTTACAGATATTCATTTGACCGTAGAAGCAATCAATTCAAACGTCAATCTTGATTTATTTGAAATTATCTGGACGGGTCCGAATGATTTTGTTTCTACTAACCCAGGTGCGGTCTTGCCCAACATTCAAAGTGAAGATGCGGGTACCTATATCGCTGAAATTACCAGCTTGGAAGCAGGTTGTCAGTATCTGTATTCCACGGTTGTGGATGTAACAGTCATTCCAAATGAACCACAGATAAACGCTTCTGCTACCGTAGTTTGTCCTGGAAATGAACTACTGCTCACTATCTCAGAATACGAAGGAACAGAAGTACACTACGAGTGGAACGGACCCCGTGGCAGCACCACATCCGGCGTTTATCCGGATCAACCAGTTTTAAGTATTTCAAATTTTACGGCAAATGATGCGGGGGCTTATCAGGTTTTAGTGACGGTCGACGAATGTAGTTCCATCTGGTCTTCTACCGTGGAGATAGCTTTACAACCGGCTTTGAATGCCCCTCCTATATCCGGTACAAATGAAGTTTGTGCAGGTGGGATTATTTCCCTCCAAACTTCGGTCATTGCTGACGAATATATTTGGACAGGACCCAACGGGTTTACGGCTGATCAGCCTAATCCTCACATTACTATTTCAGCAAACAGCCAGCACGAAGGAATTTATTCTCTCCGGGTAGTTACCAATGATTGTACTTCTCCCGTTAGTACTTTTCAAATAAGTTTGAGCGATACACCAGCTACACCTATTTTAGAATTAGCCAACGAAATCTGTTCGGGAGATGATATAATATTAAGCGTTGTAAATCCTACCGCTGCGTCTTATCAATGGATTGCTCCTTCTGCTTCTCCCAACAGCTCTTTTGGTGTGTTGGGCGACCCAAACAATGTCGTCTGGACGGTAAGTAGCAGTACTCAAATTTCTCCAAGTCTTAATCCTGCATTTTATGAAACAGGAATGTGGCGGGTGCAAGCTTTAAATGATCTGGGATGTGTTTCCGAAATTTCGACTGCGCAACCTGTCAATATTGTAAACCCACCAGCCACAGCGGTTGTCTCTTCGGAAGGGGATGTTTGCGAAAACGCTCCGGTATATCTACACGCTGATCCTATTCCGGAAGTCACATTTTACTGGTATGATGGAAATCCTGCTAGCGCGCCTGCGGGTACTTTAGTAGCAATAGGCAACGATCCTATTCTCTTCAATGTATCACCTGGGTTACACGAATATTTTGTGGAGTCTGTTCGGAATGGATGCTCCTCAGATACCTACGGCCGGGTGGATGTCAGCGTATATGAAAAACCAATATTATCGTCAATTAATAATCCAGACATTTTCTGTGCTGGAGAAACTATTCAGTTGCAGGGACCTGATATTCCTGATGCAACTTACCATTGGATCGGGCAAAATGGATTTAATTCGAACGCACAAAATCCAATTATTTCGGGGATAACCTACGAAGCAGAAGGTACCTACCTTTTATATGTTGAGGTGAATGGTTGTGCGTCTGACCCCTTAACGACTGAGGTGATTTTAAGTCCGGAAATAGCAGTACCCATAGCCATCAATAACGGACCGGTTTGCACCGGGGGAGATTTATTGCTAAGCGTAGCTAACATAGATTCAACACTGACCTACGAGTGGTTTGATTCTATCGGAAGTGTAAGTATTGGAACTGGACCAGAAATATTGTTTGAAGAGATCGAAGCCGATATGGCGGGTACATATTATGTGGTCGCTTCTCTAAATAATTGTAGCTCTAACCCTGCTCAGGTGACAAACTCTGGAGAAGATGCTTTTTCTCAGGTGGTAGTGGAAATAGCGGATTCGGATGCCGCGTATGTCGGTGATCCATTATTTGCTTGTGAAAATTCTATCACGGTAAATGCCTTGACTTCTACCACCGGAAGCGGCCTTTGGACGGTATTAAATGGCGGTCCTAACACGACCATTCTGCAACCCGGGCAATCTAGTAGTCTGGTTATCAATTTACAGGAAGGAATTAATGAATTGCTATGGTCTGTAACCAGTAATAGTTGTGGAACTATCGCAACGGATACACTTCTTATCGAGTGGAGTAATTTCCCCGTAGCTCAAGACGATGTTTTTGAAATCGAATATAATGAGCCATTAAATGATATGATTGTTTTTGAAAATGATCTCCTCAATACGGAAGAATTTGAAATATCAATTGCGACGGATGTTGAAAATGGTAGCTTAGTATTACTGGATAATAATGTACTGGCATATTGGCCCGATCAGGGATTCATCGGCACTGAAAGTTTTGAATACAATATCTGTAATAAAAATTGTGAAGAATTATGTGATGTTGGATTAGTGACCATCCGGGTGGCCGTTGGAGAGGACTGTGAGGCTGCTTCGGTGATGACTCCCAACGGAGATGGCTACAATGATACTTTTATTATTACTTGTGTATTAAACCATCCTGGATCTATACTTTCAATCTATAACCGTTGGGGAAATGAAATTTATTTCAATTCTGATTATAAAAACGATTGGGAAGGTACTTATAATGGTAGCCCTCTGCCATCCGGAACTTACTATTACAACTTACAACTAAACGACAGCGAAGAGACTAAAATTTCCGGATATATTTATATAGAGCGATAAGTTAAATTAAATGAAATTATGAGAACAATAAAAATATTATTTTTCCTTGTTGGTCTGTTTTGGACCGTTGTGTTAGGGGCACAGCAAGAGGCACAGTATACTCAGTTTATGTTTAACAAACTGGCTTTTAACCCTGCTTACGCAGGAAATGCGGGCTTTCCCTGTTTCTCCGTTTTGCATCGTAGTCAATGGGTCGGATTGGAAGGGGCTCCCGTTAGTCAGGTGTTAAATTTTCATACGCCCCTGAAAAACGAACCGGTGGGTATTGGAATGACGATTCTACACGACAGAGTAGGACCCGCCAGTAAGTGGTCTTACCAGTTGAAATATAGTTATAGAATTCCAGTGGCAAATGGAAAACTGTCCATTGGACTACAAGGTACACTAAAAAGATATCGGGTCGACTTTAGCGCCACCAACGCCATTCAACAAGGAGATGTCTTACTATTGGATGATCCGGCCAGTAAGATTTTTCCCAATTTTGGAGTCGGTTTTTACTACCAGAATAATAAATTTTTTCTCGGCGCTTCTCTGCCTAATATTTTAGGCGCCGATTTATCTTTCTCTAAGGAAACCGAATACCGTACAGATTTTTCTCAGGAAACACCACATTTTTATTTTATGGGTGGATTGATTCTGAATAGTGAAAGCATTGCCAAATTTAAACCATCCATCCTAGTTAAGTATACACAACACGCTCCGGTAACAATAGACTTAAATACCATGGTGATCTTGTATGATAAGTTCTGGATTGGTGCCAGTTATCGGATGGGAGGAGACCTTGGGGCCAGCATAGGGGAGTCAATTGACGCTATTATTCAGATTCAACTGTCCAGATCATTACGCGCTGGATTTGCTTATGATTTTTCATTGTCTAAACTGCGGGACTATAATTCGGGTACTTACGAATTTATGCTGGATTATTGTATCAAAAAAAATGATCAGGTCTTGACTAATCCAAGATTTTTTTAAACAGCTTCAAAGATTATCACGGAGTTTAATGGTTGAATAGAAAATAAAATAAAGAAATTAAATTATGTGCCAGTTAATGTCAATAATAAATAAAAAAATAATAGGGTGTGTTTTGTTTTTATTCCTGGGCTATGGGACAACGATTGCTCAGCATAATACTTCTGGAAATCGGATGTATGAAAATATGGCTTACAAAGATGTTATTAAATTTTACGAATCAAAAGATCAACTGAGTTTAGAGGAAATGGAGCAAATCGCTAATGGCTATCGTCTCAATCACGATACGGAAAATTCTGCCCTTTGGTTTAGTGAAGTGGTTAAGCAAGAAACCAACCCGATCAATTTCCTTTACTATGCCCAAGCCTTACAAAGTAATGGGGCTACTAAAAAAGCGAAAGAATATTTTTTGAAATATAACGAATTAATTGGACTCGAAAATTCGGACCAAAGAGGCGTATATCTCGCCGACGCCATCGACCGGATGAATGACTGGAAAAATGACGAAGATATTATTCTTGAAAATGAAAAAGCCATAAACTCTGAAAATCTGGATTTTAGCCCAACTTTTTACAAAGATGGGATCGTTTTTGTCTCTTCGCGAAAACTGACAGATAGTAAAAAATATAAATGGACGGATGAGTATTTTATGAACTTATACTACGCCGTGCTTAACAAGGAAGGAGCTTTAGAAAACGTTCAGTCTTTTTCAGAATTGATTAATTCAGAATACCATGAAGGCCCCGTAGCTTTTAACAAAAGTTTTAACAGAATATTTTTTACCCGTAATGATTACCTCAATGGGAAACTAAAAAAGAACAAAAAAGGGGTTGTGAAACTCGGAATTTTTACGGCTATCCGGGATGGTGAACATTGGACAGCACCGAAGTCACTTAGTTTCAATACGGCGGAGTACGAAGAATGCCACCCGTCAATTACTGCCGATGGTAAATCTCTTTATTTCGCTTCTGACCGGGAAGGTGGTCAGGGAGGCATGGATATTTACGTGGTAAAATTTGAGGCAGGAAAATGGAGTGAACCTACTAATCTGGGGCCTACCATAAATACAAAGGGCAACGATGTTTTTCCGTTTATTCACGATGATGGTACACTTTATTTTGCTTCTGACGGATGGGGAGGATTAGGAGGATTGGATATTTTTCATAGTAAAAAAGATGGATCAAATAATTGGATTCCGGTGACCAATATGGGACATCCGTACAACTCCAGAAAAGATGACTTTGGCTTTGTGCTCAACGTGTTGGGAACGGAGGGCTACCTGAATTCTTCGAGAGATGGAGGCAAAGGGAGAGATGATATTTATAGTTTTAAACGTCGGTCGTTTGACGAAGCGACCACCCAATTACCCGGTTCTGATAATGATACAAAAGTTATTATTTACGAAACAACCAATAACTATTATACAGAAATGTCAGTGGATAAAAAGGAAAATTTGAAGGGAGAAAAATCACAGAATCAATTAACCGAATCCCAATTTCCGGAGGTAGTCGCCAAAGAGGAGTTAGCAGAAAATAACGAAAAAGAAAAAACTAATAATGTGACCACCAAAAACTTATCAACCCTGGATCTGATGATTAGAAGAGATCGGCATGAAGTAGGTGAAGTATTTGAATTGGAAAATCTTTATTATGGCTTTAACAAACAACAAACAAATAAAAAAGGATTAATGGAGCTGGACCGATTAATAAAATTATTGAAGGAAAATCCTGAAATTAAAATCGAACTTTCTGCTCATACAGATTCCAGAGGAAGAGCCCGCTACAACACATGGTTGTCGAGGAAAAGAGCAGAAGGGGCAATGAAATATATAACGGATCAGGGGATAAGCACCGACCGTATTATGGCCATTGGATACGGCGAAACCAAACTGCGAAATCATTGTCAGGATGGGGTTGACTGCCTTGAAAAATACCATCAGGCAAACCGTAGAACTGAAATTAAAATTCTGAAAAAATAAATTGAGGCGCTATTTAAAACAGCTTCATTATATGTATTAAATTCTAAGCTAGAAAAATTTTATAAAAATCTTTAATTTTTAAAATTATGGTAACAAAAATTCAACAAGTAGTCTTTTCTATCCTCTTTCTGTTTGTCGGCATCAGCGCAAATAGTCAGGATATTGATTTTAATGTACGGTATAACGGAGCCACCGATGCCTACGAAGTCTACGCCAGACCCGCATTTACGAATCCTCTTTACTTCGTAGGAGGGGGAAGCCAGATTTCAATCTTGCTACCGGCCTCTACAGGCGATCTTCCCCTAATTATCAATTCAGTTAATGGAGGTTTATGGACGGATAATTCTCAGGTATATGCCCCCGGAGCTGATCCGCTACATGATTATCACGGAATTGCATCTAATGGTGCGGTTATTCCATTTGTAAATGGTGTTGAAGTTTTACTGTTTACTTTTAGTTCTATCATCCCCGAACCTTGTTCGGATGTAGTACGCTTATTTGAAAATGGCACAGACCCAGGGCCTGGAGCGGTGGGTATGAACGGTGGAGATTTTCAAATGTTTTTCGCCAATGCTTTCGATCCTTTTAATAATAATTGGAGATTGAATTATTCAAATCCTGGTCAGTTATGTCCAGAAGCCCCAGTTGTGATTTCTAACCCAATAACTACTCCTCAGAGTGTAACCGCAAATATCTGCGTACCTATTCTGGATATCAATGCAAATGACAGTTTTACGGCAACAAATTGTTTTGGTAGCCCTTCAAACGGGACTGCGAACACTACTATTTCTGGTAATACTCTTTGTGTGGAATATACGCCCTCGGGAAGTTTTACAGGACAGGATGACATTTGTATCGTCGTTTGTGATCTTGCTGGATTATGTGATACGGTTTCTGTACCCGTTACCGTTACTCCCATGTTGGATCCGATTATCTTACAGGAGCCACCCATCGTAATTGTTACTCCGATTACCACGGTTCAAGACTCTTCGGTGAGCATTTGTACTGCGATTTTAGATCATAATACCGGTGATACTTTTACGACAAGTTTCTGTGGAGGAGCGCAGCAAAATGGTACGGCATCTGCCTCCATCGTAGATAATGTGCTATGCTTGGAATACTTGCCAAATACCGGATATACTGGGGAAGATGATATCTGTATCGAGGTATGTGATCAGGCAGGCAATTGTGACGCGGTCAATATTCCTGTTTCGATAGTACCAACGCCGCTTGCTTCCGATACTGCACAAAATCCAATTCTGGTAATGCCGCCGGCAGTTATTTCGGAAGACGTAGCATTAACCGTTTGTGGTCCTATTATAGATGCCAATATTTCTGATGTACACACTGTTGTCATCTGTGCACCACCAACAAATGCTACTGCTACGGCAGTTGTTAATAATGCAGATAATTCACTTTGTATCACCATCGATCCGAATCAGAATTTTATCGGATCAGATAGCGTTTGTGTCACCATCTGCGATCAGGGCGCGTTGTGTTTTAATTTGGTGGTACCAATTGAGGTTATCGCATTAAATTCACCACCTTTGGCCATAAATGATATAAACAATACACAGGTAAATGTTCCAACTAGTGGTAATGTGCTTAGAAACGATACCGACACGGATGGTAATGATCTTTCGGTAAACACAACTCCTGTCTCCATTAACGGAGGAACCGTTACTATTGACGCTTCGGGTAATTACACTTTTGTTCCGGACCTGGATTTTTCTGGTGATGCATCTTTTGAATATGAAGTTTGTGATAATGGTGTTCCTGGAGGGTGTGATATACGTACCGTTTCTATTGCCGTCGTTGATATCACGGACCCGGATAATAATGAAGTAATTGGTATACCTGATAATTTCCAGATGGAAAATGATCTGCCTTTGTTTGCGAGCTTACTAAGCAATGATTCTGATCCCGATGGTGACTTTATCACCATCAATACGACTCCAGTTACGGCTCCGTCAAATGGAGTTTTGATAATCAATTTTGATGGAACATTCAGTTACGTACCTGCGCCAGGATTTATTGGGGTAGAAACGTTCAGCTACGAGGTTTGCGATAACGGATCACCGCAAGACTGCGATATTGTTCCCGTAACAATTACCGTTCTTGATGGCGACGGTCGTAATGATGTTTACGCAACAGATGACTCTCACATCGGCGAAGAAGATGGAATATTTCTTGGAAACGTACTTCTAAATGATAACAATCCTGAAATAGGATTAATGACGGTTTCAATCTTTCCATTAGTAGCACCCGAACACGGTACCTTAGTACTGAGCCCCGATGGAACTTATATTTATACGCCAGATCCAGGTTTTACGGGGAACGACCAGTTTGTTTACCGGGTTTGTGATATAGGATTGCCAAGTGCGTGTGACAGTGCCACCATGTACATTAGTGTTTTAAATGTTTCTACGGATCTGAAATTGAAAGTAATGTTACAAGGAGCCTTATTTGAATCTCCTGATAATCTTATGCGGGCTGATCTGGTTGCGGCAGATTTAGTTCCGTTAGATCAACCGTACAACATTTTGGATCAGCCATTATACGCATCTCGATTTTTACACGTACACGGTGGAAATGAAAAAACAACCCCCGAAGTCCTCAATGCAAATACAGGAACACCAGACGCTATCGTTGACTGGGTATTTGTGGAATTAAGAAGCGCCTTTGATTCTTTAATCGTGCTGCGAACCTTGTCCGCATTAGTACAGAGAGATGGGGATGTGGTAGATGCCGCCACGGGAGGATTAATCTATGTAGATAGCCTGCCAGATCAGTTTTTTGCCGTAGTAAAACACCGGTCTCACCTCGGAGTCATGACGGCCGCTCCGGTTATTACCACTAGGAAAGTTGCAAGTTTTGACTTCACTACTGCCAGCAATATTGAACTTTATAACATATCTCCTGGATATAATGGTTTGGAGCAGGTAACGATTTCTGGACACAAAGCACTATGGGCCGGTAACTGTAATGCAGATGACAGAGTCAAATACGACGGAGTTGGTAACGATAGACTTATTATTAATTCTAATGTTATCCTTGATCCGTCAAACACTTCAGGCACCCTGAATTATGATAATGCCATCGGTTATTATCTTGGGGACGTTAACATGGATGGAAAAGTAAAATATGATGCGATTAGTAATGATCGTATTCTATTACAGTCAAATATTTTAAATTATCCATTGAATACAGCACTACTGAATAACTTTAATTTACTCATAGAACAGGTGAAATAGACTTGTTAAAGGGTAATAAGTCTAATCATCACGAAGAGTCTGCTGACTGAACGATCAGTCGGCAGACTAATTTTTAAACAATTTTTAATGTTTATAAAATGAAATTATATAAAATGGTATTCTTTGTGCTTTTACTTTCCGGCTGGCCGGCAGATAAAGTAGTGGCACAGCAACTGGATTTTGAGTTACGCTATAATGACGCAATTGCTTTATACGAAGTGTATGCGACCCCTGATTCTTCCAATACCCGTTATTTTGTAGGCGGTGGATCTCAGTTGTCTATCGTGTTACCTCAGGATCTGGCTGATATTCCATTGGAAATAACGACGGTTGCCGGAGGACTGTGGACCGATAACTCCACTATTTACGCACCGGCAGCAGACCATATTCACGATTTTCATGGGATTGCATCTAATGGCGCTATGGTAAATTTTGTGGAGGAAGAACCTTTATTGTTATTCACTTTTGAATTGCCTGGGGGAATTTGTAGAAGTGATATTCGGCTATTTGAAAACGCAGAAGATCTGAATCCAAATGCGGCGGGAATGAATGGTTCTGATTTTAGAAATTTTATGGCAAATGTATTTAAACCATTAGAAAATAATTGGCTGAAAAATAAGCATGCTTTAAATGCTGACTGCCCGCATGCACCTTCGGTAGCAAATAATACATTGACCACCCGGGAAAACGTCTCCGCAACTATCCGTATGCCGATTAATGATCCAAACGTCGGTGATCTTTTTGAGGGATCTCTTTGTGCAAATGTTTCGCCATCTTTAAATAGTATTTCAAATGTTAGTATCTCAGGAAACGAAATTTGTGTAGAATATATTCCAGCGGAAGGATTTGTGGGAACAGAAGCGATATGTATTGAGGTGTGCGATAATTCGGG
>CALLLR010000105.1 GCA_938008185.1 uncultured Saprospiraceae bacterium | reverse complement strand
TATTCCATTTGCGGTCATTAATAAAGTAAAATACCCACTGCTCTGATCTCTAGGCATCATTAGCCACCAATCTTCACCATTAGCATGTTTAACAGCTGTTAACTCTCCATTGTTAAGGCTATCTTGTATTATAACTTCATTTTTTTCTATGACTATCCCTAATCCATTATTTAACGACATATCGATAGTACTACAATATAAAATATCTCCATATACATCAAAAATTGGGTCAGTGATTAAAGTATCTTTTATATGAAATAGAAAGTATTTATTCTCACTATTAGGTACTGGTAAAGTAATAAGTCCTTGTGATACAAGATAGCCACCAGAATTACAAAAAAAATCATTATGCACTCTTCCCGGATTTAAACTATCTCCGTTCACCATCACGTTATTTGTGATATCCGAAATATAGCACCCATTTGTATAAAAAAGAAGATTACCATCTTTATCAGAAATGGTCGTATTGGTTTGATTAATTTCAGCCCCTAATTCTCTAAAAGATATTGTAATTGGGTTTTCATTAAAATTAATTAAGGTTCCATCTCCTGGTGCCGTGGGAGAACCTCTACCAAACAACCAATTGTAATCATATTTGGCTTGAGAAAAAGCCGAAGAATGGATAAAGAAAAGTAGCAAAAAGAAAAGGTAATTTTTTTTCATAATATTGAAAATAAAGAAAAGCTGGGACTTCAGATAGAAGTCCCAGCTTTATATTTAAAAAGGCAACCTATTTTACAATTACTATTTTTTCTACGTGTTTATCCTGGTGATCCAGATAAACCTCTAGAAAATAAATTCCGCTGGGGATTCTGGCAATATCTAATTGAGTACCAGACACATTGGATGAAATTGTTTTTGTCAAAATAATTGCTCCCAAAGGATCACGTAATCGTAGTTCTGCCTGATCAAATTCATGGTTATTAAAAGCTATGTTGATCATTGCCTTAGTCGGATTAGGATAGACGAAAATGGAAGCGGGCTTTTCTACGGTAGGTGCGGCTTCTTTTATCTCAGCCGTATTACAAAGTTCTAGTTCGTTGTAAGTATAGTTTCCGGATTTGGCTAACAGACTTCTGGCCACGAGTACGGCGTCTCCACCCGATAAAATACACTGGTTGGCAATTTGCGTAAGGGTTCCTATTTCGACTTCCGAAAGGTCGCTGGTATAATCATTTATCTGGTTGGCGATGATCAGATTTATACTCCCCCAATTTTGTTCGTACACTTTTTCTGAATTGGCAGATAAGGATACGGTTTGGTTATTCTGTTCTTCTGATAAAAAACTTTGTTGGGTATTTTCAGCGACGGTGTTTTGTTCTTCGTCGAGGGTCTGTTTTTCTAATTGAATCTGGTTAATTAACTCAATTTTTTCTGCATTGTTTTCTGTGGCAAATAAGTCCGTTTGATATTGCGTAACCCGGTCAAAGGAGGTATTTAATAATTCTTGTTGATTTACCCATTCCGGTTTATCTTCGACATCATATAAGTCTTTTGTATGCGCAAAATTTTCGTTTAACTGGGCTATCGAATTTCCTGCCTGGCTATTATAAAAATTTTGGTAAGCCAATCTTGTTTCTTCCTCAAAACTAGCTCTACGGAAAAGATGTTGTTGGCCCGTCCAGTTGATACTTTCACTATATCCCTCGGTGGGTAGTATCCCCAGGCTAATTTTTTCATTTAAATTGTTCACCTTTAAAGCTAAATTAGGTTTTCCACAGGTTTCGATTTGGGTACAAGAAAAACTTTGATTGTTTTCAGGATCATTTTCGAACCAATCACCTTCTGCATCCCAGATAGGTAGATAATTCTGATTTTCTTCTGCATCTACGGTAAATTTAGAAAAAAGAGTTGTCTCTAAATTCCCCAAGTGCCTTGCACCACTTCCATCAAATTCACCACTCCAAAGATTTCCAAAGTCATTCTGAGGTCCGGTAAACGCATTTCCTTCGTTTGGGAAGAGACCATATAGTAATCCAAAAGCATTTTTTTGCAGGCGGTTACCTTTGTTTTCAGAGTTATCGCACATGCCCCAGTAGTTGATGCCGATGGTTGTACCCAGTGTGGCATTACAATCCAGGGCGGTGCCAGGAGATTGTAAAACCTGGATGCCGATTCCTTCGGTGGACGTAGGATCCGGTTCGGTAGAAGCCAGTAAATTAAATTGATTGGTTACGTTATTACAACTTACATTAGATCTGGTGCTTCCGGCAAGATAAATTCCGGTATAATCTGCTGTGAGTGGATGACTAATATTAATATCATTATTTCTAACGGTTACGTTTTCGGCGCTGTTGATGCTGATACCTGTTTCACTATTACCAAAAAGAGCGATTTCATTACTACTGATTGTCCAGCTTTGATTGGCAGGAGTCGGGTTACTTTCATAAATACCAATTCCGACGGTATTGTCAGCGGGGGAAATTATTTTGTTGCCAATAATATACCCCTCACTAATAAGCGGAGCATTTTGGTACATTTTGATTGGATAATCGTTCAGGAAAAAATGATTATTAATGACTGATATTCGATGTAATTGGGAACGTTCTACTTCCACACCGTTTGTTACATTTGAAAACCTGGCGTTGGTTACTCGAACATTTGATCGCCTGGCATAAACGCCACCATCACAATCTAGAAATGTTGGAGGATTACCTCCTTGAACTCCCAGGCCAATTACTTGCAGTTGTTTGCCAAAACCATTTAAAACACTTACTGCGTCTCCAAAACCAGCAAAATTTGGACTAAGGTTGGATCTGATACCACTAAAAGAAGAATTACTGACAATTAAATTGGAGCTAACTGAAAGTACCCCCATTTGCATGTTTCTGAATACATTTCTTTGTTCAGAATCAGCTGAGGAATTCGTAAATGCAGAAGTGACATTATTAACACCAAGACCATATAAGGCTTTTTGCCCGGCATAAGGAGTTTTTAAAACGTCATCACAATCGAAAGTATTGGAGTGGAATTCACCAAAATCTACACCAACCGGCCAGTCTCCGGTTCTGTTTATTCCAATTCTGTTTAAATTAAAACGAGTATCTGTAACGGATAATTCTGCTCCACTTTGTGCATCAATAGCAATTTCTGCATCTTCGATTAGGCTATTTTCGATAATCAATCTTGCTGCCGAGGTAGATCCTGGACCTTCCACCTCTATTCCTTCCCACATGCCATCGCAACCGTAAATATGAGTGTTGCGAATTTGAAATTCTATACCTTCTTCAATGATTATTTTGGAGCCGGGCGTCATGAAAATTTGGGAGTCTTCGAAGTAGAAGGGGTTTTCGCAATTATCAAGACGGTCAATGATCAATGTACCGCTAAGTGTAAAATTTTTACCAGAATTATTGGGTGCAATAAGTTGCCATATTAGGGGAAAGGTTGGTATATTGGACAGTCTAATATCTGAATCGCCTGGTAGTGGAGCAATTTCTAAAAATTGAATTGGATTAATTATTAACTCATCACTGATATTTGATATATCGGTTATTAAGTTGGCACGTACTGTAATTTGACTTGTAGACCCTATAGTTTTCGTTTGAAAACTATATATTTGACATTCTTCTTCTGCAAAATCATATTCTAAGGAAATACGGGTACCGCCTCCTGGATCTGGATTAACCGTAAAACCTGGCGCTTCAATTAGTTCCATTTCTTCCGGCAGAATAACCTCTATTTCTTTACTCCCTTCAACGCATCCATTACAAACTTCAATATTGAAATTACTAATACTATTTCCTGTCTGGCAATTACTTTGATTGTCTATTGTTGGTTTCAAATTGTCAGTAGTTAGTAAAATGTATTCACACATTTGGCAATCCAGAGAAACTGGCTCATCAAACCAGCCAAATCCATCTAGCTGACCATTTAATAAGTTATTAACTATGTTTTGAGTATAGTCAGAAATTCTTATATAGTCGTTGGAATTTCCGTAACCTTCGTTGCACATTAGTACATTTAACTCTTGTTGATCGTTACAACACTCTTGACCAATATTAGATACTGGAACATCCTCCAGGTGAATAGCCCCAAAGTTATGTCCAAGTTCATGCATAATGGTAAATATATTTTCTGAAATAGGAGATTCGTTAAAAGTACTATTTACACTTACAGGTAAATCAATAGGGTCAATTCTATTAGCACCTATTACATGGCCAGTATTAGCCAGTCCTCGATACCAAACATCTTCATTAAGCGTAAACAGATGTACGACGTCTTTATGAACACAAAATAAAAATTCGTTCCAGAATGATTTTACAGGGCCTAAATTAGCATCTACAATTGGTTGATAGGTATCCATCGTTTCCCAAACATGGGCTTGAACAATTACCAGTTTAACATTAAAGAAGCATTCATACTCAAATGAAGCAATCGCCATTCTGCCTGCCATTTCCATAGCTGAATTATCTCCGACTTGTTGAAAAAAAGCGTAATCTGCATCAACACCGACTTCTAGAAACCTTTCTATTGGCGGCTTTTGCGCTATGATACAGCTATTAGCTTCACAAGCCAAAGATTCGCCTTCGGTTAAAGAACTTTCTACGAAAAAAAATAGATTGTTGTCTGGTCTAGTATTTTTTAAACTGGAAATCTCATAACGATCTGTTTCGGTGAAGATGATTATTGAAAAAAGAGATGCTGTATTAATAAGTAATACAGCGCTATTTTCCTCTCCGCTCAATGTACCCTTAAATGAATTCATTTGCGGCATTGGCTCTCTAATGAGTCCGTTCGCTGTGCTACGGTTGAGAATACAGTCGGGTGATACAATAGAATGTGGTTCCAAAATCAAGTTATATTCATTTCCATTCGGTAATGTAAATGAGATAGATTTTTCATTTTCGGTATTATCCGATAAATATTCATTAATGCTTTCGGTATCCAGTGTAAAGACCTGGCTAGGATCATCGGTGACTTCGCTTATTTTAGCCATTTCGAGCGGCGTGAGTTCCACACTTTCGGCAGTAAAATTTTGTTGTCCTACGACATTCGTTGTGTTGATCAGGAAAAATAGAAATATTAAAAGTTGGGGAGTTGGGGAGTTTCATGATATAATTTTTTAAAGTTAAAATTATTGTTTAAGTATATATTTTACCCTAAAGAAAAGTAAAATATTTGATATTATTCTAATTATATAACATAAAGTATGTTTTATATTGAAAAAAACTAGATGAGAAAATTTAACAAGATAGTAGGTCTAGGATAGCTTGTAAAGCTGAAATTATTGAATACCGTAATTTTTTGTATGAATTCCCGGGATTCAATTAGTGAATGGGTAATTCTAATTATTTAGCAGGCTTCCATATTTTATACTCACTAAGTTGGGAAAACGTAAAAACCAATAAATTTAATCCACATTATGTCAGCTATTTTTCAGTGAGATTAGTGAATGAAATAATTCATTTTTTGTCCACAAAAAAAAGCAGACCCGGCATCACACCAAGTCTGCTTTTTTTATAATCTTAAACAAAACAAATTCTACTTCCCAAAAGCCTGATCCACAATGGCCTTCTGCTGTTCGTCGTGTACTTTCTTAAATCCGGAAGCCGGCGAAGCTTTGGCGGGACGACCAATATATTTGGCTTCCGTCATCTTCAGGTGACTAAATACGTAGCGCCACGGACCCATGTTTTCCGGTTCCTCCTGTACCCAGCATTTCTCTGCTTTGGCGTACCGCTTCATGAGGGTATCTATATTTTTCTGTGGGAATGGATAGAGTTGCTCAAAGCGTACGATGGCGATATCTTTACGTTTGGTTTCGTTCTTTCTTTCCAGTAGATCGTAGTAGATTTTACCGGAGCAGAAAAGGACGCGCTTGATATCTTTGGCATTCTTGTCGGTTACTTCCGGATCATCGTAGTATTCCTGGAAATTGTTATCGGTGGTAAAATCTTCTTTTTTAGAAATACAAAGTGGGTGTCTCAACAAAGACTTTGGCGACATGACGATCATTGGTTTTCTAAAGGGCCAGGCCAGCTGACGACGCAGGGCGTGGAAAAAGTTGGCCGGTGTAGTGATGTTGACAACCGTCATGTTGTTTTCGGCACACTGCTGTAAGAATCGTTCTACCCGCGCACTGGAGTGTTCCGGTCCCTGACCTTCCATTCCGTGGGGGAGTAGCATTACCAGACCACTCATTCGGCGCCACTTACTTTCGGCGGCTACGATATATTGATCGACGATGGTTTGGGCACCATTGTAAAAATCACCAAACTGTCCTTCCCAGATTACCAGTGTATCCGGATTGGCGAGCGAGTAACCGTATTCAAAACCAAGCACCGCAAATTCAGAAAGTAAGGAATTGTAAATTCTATATTTTCCTTGTTTTTCCTGAATAGAATTGATTCGATTATACTCCCGGTCGGGTACTTTTACATCGTTAAGTACGGCGTGGCGGTGGGAGAAGGTACCCCGTCGGACATCCTGACCACTCATTCTCACATCTTTATTTTGTAACAAGATACTGCCGTAGGCCAGCAATTCGGCCATTGCCCAATCGAGGACGCCTTCGTCGAGGAGTTTTTGTTTTCCTTTGAGGAGTCGGTTGATTTTAGATAAAGCATTAAAATCATCGGGGATGATCATCAGATGATCGATGATCTGGTCCATCATTTTTTCGGCGATTCCCGTCTTTGGAGAAACGTCAAAATCCTTGTCTTCCGATTTTCTGAGCGACTTCCAGGACAATTCTGTTTCCTGATATTCGTAAGGAAGGGGTTTTTGGCGGACCTCGTCCAGGCGATTCTGTAAATCATTCCAGAAAGCCTTTTCCATCCCTTCGGCCAGTTCCTTATCTACCTCACCACGGGCGATGAGTTTTTCGGAATAGATGGCGCGCGGATCTTTGTGTTCTTTGATGAACTTGTACATCTGCGGCTGCGTGAATTTTGGATCATCGCCCTCGTTGTGTCCGTGCTTTCGG
>CALLLR010000104.1 GCA_938008185.1 uncultured Saprospiraceae bacterium | reverse complement strand
TACTTCGTCCAGCGAAGCAAAATTGGTTCCGGCGGGTAAGGTCTGAACGATCACTTTTTTGTCAGTAATCTGATCGTAGTCAAAAGCGTGCAATGGTTGTCCCAATTCGTGTAACACATAATTGGTAATATCTACAATATTGTTGATGGGGCGAACGCCGATGGCTGTCAGGCGCTTTTGCATCCATTCGGGAGAAGGCGCTACGGTAATACCGGTGAGTACGATACCCGTATAACGGGGACAAGCCACGGTATCTTTTACCTCCACGGAAATAGGATGAGTTGTAGCACCAATCGAAAATTTGCTAATATCGGGCTTGTTGACGACCCCATCGTGTTGATAATTAATTTTAAGGGCTGCGGCCAAATCCTGGGCGACTCCGAGGTGGCCCGTCGCGTCGGAACGGTTGGGTGTCAGACCGATTTCGTAGACCGTTTCCGCAGAAATATTATAGTATTCGCTGGCGGGCATTCCGACGGCGGTTGCTTCTGGCAGTACAATAATACCATCGTGGTCCGTACCAATGCCGAGCTCATCTTCGGCACAGATCATCCCTTCGGACACCTGACCCCGAATTTTTCCTTTTTTAATTTTAAGTTCTTTGCCATCACTGAAAAACAGTCGGGTACCGATCGTAGCGACCATTACTTTCTGTCCTTCTGCCACGTTGGGTGCGCCGCAAACAATACTTAAATCCTCCCCCGTTCCAACGTCCACGGTGGTTACGCGCAGGCGATCCGCGTCGGGATGAGGACCGCAAGTCTTAACGTGTCCGACTATAACTCCTTTCAGTCCACCCTTGATATGTTCAACAGTTTCGATTCCTTCTACTTCCAGACCAATATCGGTCAGGATTTCGCCTGTCTTTTCTGCGTCGTGCGGGATAGTGAGATAGTCTTTGAGCCAGTTGAGTGAGATTTTCATTTATGGGAAACTTTGTCTGTTCTTATTGAAAAAATTCTGTAAACCATTAGCTTACAGAATATTGAGTGGTAAAGATAACTAATTTGCGGGGGATGGTAAGGAAATTAGGGAGAAGTTGGGGGGAAACCCTTTCTTCACGATCATACAAAGAACGTTCATCCGTAGTATAAATCAGGGTTTTATGCTAAAAGTGTCCGTACCAGTTAAATTAGTACGGACACTTTCCTAATCTTGAAGTGGAGTAAACTACCCCACCCCAAGGGTACAGGGAATTCTAAACATTGGTTAAATATCTTACTAATCCGCCAAACCCTTCTCCTCCACCTGTACAATTTCCCGACTATCTCCCGTTTCATGTACCAGAACAATCACACTTACTTTGCTGGAATTATAATTATCCGGTAATGTCATCTGGTGAATTTTTTCGACGGCAGTACCTACGGTAAAATCTTCGCCAATACTTTCGCCGTCAAAGGGCGTCATCATATCGCGTAGCACATGTTTGTGTACGTAATCTTCGGTCTCCCCTTCAGGTGTCAATTGCACGTCTACGATATCAGATTCAATGACCATAACCGAGTAGCGATACTCGCCCGTGAGGGTTTCGGCGGGTTGAATTTTGGTGGTCGCTGTCAATTGCCGGGAAGCTTCGTCAAAGTCCAGATTCAGGTCGAGTACGAGCGGTGACAGTTGCCCTTTTTCTTGCTGAATCAATCCCGCCCACGCGCTCTGAGATACTTGACGATCATCCTGGTTCTGGAATAATTTACGGTTGATTACTGCGGTCGGATATCCCAAAGGGTTATCCAGAAATCCTTCCAAAGCGGTTCCTTCCGGCGTCGTATAATCTTCGTTACTGTTAGCGTAAGGAGTAGAGAAAAAACCCGCATGAATAGATACCGCGATCAATTGCTTTCCGTGGATATCCAGCAAATTTTCAATTTCGGCACTTCCCGCCGGACAGTTTACACAACGGACGCCCGTAAATTCTTCGATGAGTATTTTCTTATCCGTTGGTTCTATAACAACCTCACCATCATCACAACTCAAACACGGAATCACAGGTGAATTTTCGTCGCAACTCCAGATTGTAAAAAGGTAAAACAACAGCGCTATTTTAAGAATATTATTGTTCATAACAAATTATTTTTTATTTTAAAAGCTAGAGTTAACCGATAACCGTACCCCACTAAAAGAAGGCTCCAGACGACAGACACCGCCCGCACAAACAATCCCTTGTACTTGTTTTACAAAACTAAGCGAATATCGGTTGGCACCGTTGGTATAGAAAACATCTACCCGGGGATAGCTCAACGCGACCCCGTCGGTTCGTTTGGTCGGTGAAAAATTATACATTTCAGAAACGGTAAAGGACCAGTGTGGTGCGATATTAAATTCTACCAAACCGAATAGCCAGTTACCAAAATCCTGTTCAGTAAACATTACCTGTGACTCAACTCGAATAGATTTTTTACGATCAAATTTATATAAAAATTCTGCAAAAGGAGTAACTGTTTTTATGACTGGCACATCGGGTTTTACTTCGTATACTTCTTGGTTATAATTTTGGATTTGCACCCCGGCGGAAAGTGTCCATTTACGTTTATATTTATAAAAACCTTCAAAATAATACTCTCTGTATAACAATTCATTTTCTAAATTATTAATATGGGATACGTTCACATTAAAACGTAATTTCCGGCTAAAAGCGTACGTAATATCTGCCTGGTAAGCCAGTTCCCCTAATTCTTGAGTGGCCGCACTATAATAAGCATTTAACCGATTGGTGTTGATCCGCGTCAAGGCTGGCAGATAATTCATAAAACCCTGTACGCCCGTTTGAAAAGGATCTACCCGGAAAGTGAAATTTTCGGTTCGCTTGGCCTCTACGTTGATCCCCAGTCCGTGCCCCGCATAACCAAGAGAGGTATATAAGGTACTACCGTCATCAAAATTTAATTTACCAAGAGAAGTGGAATTATCACGATTGGTTTTAACCGCAAAAGGATCAAAGTATGATTCTCCCGTTTTGTAAGCTCCCTCTACGAACCAACTAAAATCGCCAACCGTTAAGGTATTGTATAAAGTAAGAGCGTAAGTGTTGTAACGAGTTCCGATACTGTCTACCACATTATAGGTTGCAATCGTATTGACGACGGTATTGACCGTTTGATCATCAAATGTGCGGCTCACGACCCCGAATCCGGGAGCAAGTGACCATTTGGCTTTTTCATCTTTGGGCTGAATATATCCCTCGGCAGAAAAGCCTTTGATGACGGCGGCATAGGTACCAAATTGTCTTTTTTGTAATCCGGTGAATGCCTTGAGTCGCCAGTTTTCGGTTAGATCGTAGGTAGCTCTGGCACCATATAGCGCGTTATCAATCGCCAATCCACGAACTTCGTAAGCACGAAATATAATTCCACTACCAATCTGATCGTAAAGATATCCAACGGAAAGACCGAGTTTATCTATTTGTTTTTTAATAAACCAACGACCGATGCCCTGAGCGGTGTAGGAACCGTTGGGATTCAGCAATTGTGAATTATTAAACAAGTCAAACCGAACGCCCAGATCAAAGCCCCAATTGCTATAATTAAGTTGTAACCAGGCATCCGCACCGTAGAGCTGCCGGTCGTATTGTGGCTGTCCAATGGCTCCGATGGCAGAATCGGGTATATAAAAACTTGCGGTGGACTGGAAATTACCGGATAATCGGCTGACGTCCTGATTTGCTTCTTCCTGCGCCTGTAAATTATTTCCTAAAACGCTCAGCGATAGAATAAGGATTGCTTTAAGAAGTAGGTATAGGTTCTTCATATTAGATTAAATAGAAATATATTTCGAAACGATAACAAAATTTTAACGTCCCAATTTTGTCTTAAGGTGTAACTAACTATTAAATAAGTTGTCAAATTTAAGGGTTAATTACAGGAAGTTTAGTAAAAAACTATATTTTTTTAATTAATTCTGACATTTCTATGCTCTTTTAACTTTTGCGCTAAAAATTTATTTAAAGAAGTCCTTACCTTGCTATTCCGTTTTCGTTTGAACCGACGAAAGGTTTGACATCGAAAACTATTTAATTTAATGATTATATTTAAAAATTTAAAACACCGACAAAATGAATTTTACTAAACTTATCTTACTACTCGCAATGTTTTCCGTTTCTACATTGGCCATTGCACAGCATAAGGTAAAAAAGACGCTTCCGGATCTTACGATTAAAAACCTGGACGGCGAATCTGTTAATATTAAAAAATATGCACAAGACGGTAAGATTACCGTGATTAGTTTTTGGGCAACCTGGTGTCATCCTTGCAAGCGAGAACTGGATGCGATCGCTGATTTTTATCCTGATTGGCAAGAAGCATACGATGTGGAATTGGTTGCCATCACCATTGACGATGCGCGTAGTTTGCGAAAAGTAAATTCGGTGGTAGAAACCAAAGGGTGGGAATATACCATACTTTCGGACGTCAACGAAGATTTGAAAAGGGCCATGAATTTTCAAACTGTGCCCATGACTTTTTTACTTGATCAGGAAGGTAATATCGTTTACGAACACAACAGCTATACGCCCGGCGACGAATACGAACTGGAAGATAAGATCAAGGCACTGGCGGAGAAAAAATAAATATGAATGGATTGTTTTTTATCTCAAAAAAAGTCGGTGCGGTAGCGTCGGCTTTTTTTGTTGAGGTGCTGCGCTGGTTGAGGTGTTGTTTTCAATAATTTTTACATTTTAAAAAAATAATATGAATTTTAAAAATAAATTGTTGTTGTTTTATTTATTCTTTGTTTCGGGTGGTTTGTTTGCACAAACGGACACGCTTTATCAGATTGGTAGTTCGACGGAGCGTTTAACGGCTACGGAGTTGGAAGGAAAACTGGAACTGGTCAAAAATAACGAATCAAATCCCGAGGAGTGGGCTGCTCAATTTAAGGTGACGCAGGAATTACGGGATCAGCAAACCTTGATTCAGGTCGGCGGTATTCATTTGATTCCGTTGGAAATGCTGCAAGGTCCGCCGTTGATGCCCGACTTTTTAAACCATCCTATGCCTGCTATCGAGCTGGTAGATATTTATGGTAAAAAATTTGATGCGGCGGCAGCTTCCGGAAAGGTACTTTTTATTAACTTCTGGTTTACCCGTTGTCCGCCCTGCATTGTGGAAATGCCCTATTTAAATGAGTTGCAGAAAATGTACGCAAACCAGGAGGTGGTATTTTTATCTTTTGCGCCCGAATCGACGGTGGAGATTGATCGCTTTTTGGAACGATTTGAATTTAATTTCCGGCATTTCCCCGGTGCGTTGAATTTTATTAAACCTTTTGGAATGAGTTATCCTAAAAATATCTTAGTGGATAAAAATGGGATCATTCGACATATTGGCGAGGGGATTGTTCGTAGCGCCGGAGCGGGTATTCCGTTGTCGGAAAGGCATGAGTTAACGTGGGATGTGGTGCGGGAGAAACTGGATTTGTTATTAGTGGATTAGTGGATTAGTGGATTAGTGGATTAGTGGATTAGTGGATTTCTTCTATTTACAGCCAAGTAAGTAATTTATTTAAAATAATAAACATGAAAAACTTTAATCAACTGCTGCTATTTTCCTGTAGCCTGCTGTTTATCACAGCTTGTAAGACGGTAAAGACGAGTGACGGGACGGCGTTACGGGTTCGGTCTGCGAATTTTTTAGTCAAAAAACTAGACCAGCAAAAACTGGACGTGGAGTGGATGACGGCTAAGGTAAAGTTAAAACTTTCGGATAATGGAAGTACGACGCGAGCGAGTGCGGACATTCGGATGCGTAAAGACAGTGTGATCTGGATGACGGTCAGGAAATTCGGAATCGAAGGAGCCAGGGTTTTGATTACGACGGATTCTGTTTATTTGATCAACCGTTTGGAGCGGGAGTATTTGGTTCAGGATTTTTCTTTTATTGAATCGGAGTTCAACCTTCCGGCTTCTTTTGAAACTTTACAGGATTTTATTTTG
>CALLLR010000103.1 GCA_938008185.1 uncultured Saprospiraceae bacterium | reverse complement strand
CTTGTCCTTTGTCGCTGATATCCAAGCGGCGCTGGCAGAAGGCTATCCGCTCGGTTGCTACCGTTTTGAATTTAATTCCCCCCGAAAAATATTAAAACTAAACGCGTACTTCACCCGCTTCGACAAAATGTGGTGCCGCGGCGGAGACCAAACCTTATTCGTCACCCGTGAGCTATTCGCAGCACTGAAAGGTTATTGTTCCAAACACTACATCATGGAAGAGTATGATTTTATCGCACGCGCCCGTAAAAATCATCCTTTTAAAATTATGCCCAAAACCGTCCTCGTTTCCGCCCGTAAATACGAAACCAACGGCTACCTGAAAGTGCAGGTAGCCAACCTTATCGTCTTTAATATGTACCGCTTCGGGGTTTCACAAGAAAAAATGCTGAAGTTTTATCGGTCGATGTTGTTTAAGGATTAAGATGGTTAACCGTAATTTAATCTCTTTTTTTTGAACATAGTCAAACATTTAATGTTATCTAGTTGCTCCTATCTAAATAATACCAAATAGAATTTTTTTAAAAAAGAAGTAAAATTGACAGCCGTTTTTACGAGTTGTCAATTGGAACTTAGTAAAACAACGATAACAATAAAATAATAAGATTGCGATATGGTAAGGCAGAATGATTTAAAGAATAAAAATGAATTGACCTGGGTAAGTTGGAACAACAATGTCCAGCATGGATATACGCATCACCACACCATCAAGAAAGAAACTGAACTCACCAACATAATTCGTCACACTTCCGGAAAGGTGCGGGTTTATGGTTCCAAACAATCTTCTGCAGATATTGCGGCAGGTACCGATTCATTGATTGATATGCGGCGGTATGACCAAATTATTAGCGTCGATGATTTTAAAAAACAGATAACGGTACAATCTGGAATTACCTTAAAAACCCTGATTACCACTATTCAGAGTCGGGGCTGGAGTCTTCCCTGCTTACCGGATATTGATACGGTGACTTTGGGAGGTGCATTGTCTACTGGAACCCACGGAACCGGACGAGATGGTAAATTGCTGTCCGAATATATGGTCTCTTGTCGTATGGTGATGGCGGATGGCTCTGTCCGTAAGATTCAGAAAGGCGAAGAATTGATGGATGCGGCACGGGTTTCTTTGGGTTTATTAGGCATTTTTTCAGAAATAACTTTACAGTGCGAGCCAGTTTATACCCTCCATTTGAAAGAGCAGCCAATGCACGACGATCAGTGGTTGGCGGAGTATGATGATTTATTAGAAAATAATGACTTTACCCGCATTCTGTGGATGCCGCATACAGATCATGGATACGTGATTTTAGGTAATAAAATTGATCCCGATACACCAGTGAAACACAACCCCGGACCGGATTATCTAAAACACCGCCGGGCCGTATCCCGGATGTTATATAAGTATACCACGAAGTTTCCGTTTCTAACGACCATTGCTAATAAAATTATTTACAAATTATTTTTTACTTCCAAAAAAGAAAGTAAAGGAACTTTATACGATGCGACCGTTACAAAAAGTCGCAGTGGAACGCTGGAACTGGCGGAGTGGACGATCGCTAAAAGTAGATTTGATGCCTGTTTTAGAGAATTAAAGGCAGCGCTGGATAATAAAAATAATGCCGCTTATGTCCACATTCCAATGGATATTCGTTTCGTAAAAGAGGATAATTCCTGGCTAAGTTATGCGTACGGCGAAGATTGTGTCACTGTAGGTTGCGTGACGCGAGATGCTTCCAGTGCCGATGATTATAAAGCGTTTGAAGTAGTAGAGGAAATTTTTCTCAAGCACGGCGGACGTCCACACTGGGGAAAGCGCTTTGAAGCCAAAGATGCTGAGCTTTCTAAACTATATCCAAAATGGGAAGATTTTAAAAGTTTACGGGCAGAACTTGATCCGGAAGGAAAGTTCTTGAATCCATATTTGACAGAATTATTAGATGTCAAAAAAGTCGCTAAAAATAAGAACCGTGCTGCCTAAACCAACTGCGGTACTATTCGACTTCGACGGCGTAATCGTAGATAGCAAAGAGACGCACCGGCAGGCCTGGCGTTCGGCTGCCCTGGAATTCTGGGGTACTGATCCGGGGACGTATCCGGCAGAATTGAGTGGGCAATCTCCACGTTTAATTGCTGCCCATTTTAGTAGGCTTAACAATGATCTTCCCAATACGGAAGCCTACATGAATCTAAAGACCCAACACGTTGTAAAAATAACATCTCCCGCACCGCTCTTACCGGGTGTTCGGGAGATGTTTCGTTTCTTACAAGACCAGCATATTCCTTTCGGCATTGCCAGTAATGCACCCCAATCCTTTGTTGCGGTTACCATCGAAAAGCACGGATTAGAAGTACCGATTATGTTGGGTATGGAAAATTATCAGCGGACCAAACCCGATCCTGAACCTTACTTTTTGTTGGCCGATATGCTGAATATTTCTCCCGATAATTATTCCTCTACTTTTATTTTTGAAGATAGTAAAACCGGTTTACAGGCGGCTTCCGCTACGGGTATGCGGGTAGTAGGCGTTACGACGGCTTATGACCAAAACGTACTGCGGGAGCGTGGAGCAGAGTTTATAGTGGGAAATATTGGTGCGGCTTTGGAGAGCTGGAAATAGGATTTTTTTAGTCTTTGAGGAAGAAAAAATTGCCAACCAGCCAGCAAAAAATTTGAATTAATTCAAATAAACGTGCGATTTTTTCCTACCTTAGACACCTTAATGTTTAAATACTAAAAAAACTACTGTGAAAGATATCTTCGTCGTCATGGGCGTTTCCGGTTCCGGAAAATCTACCATCGGAAAACTACTGGCCGAAAAATTAAGTATACCTTATGAGGATGCGGATGATTTTCATCCTGAGGCCAACGTCGAAAAAATGGCCAGCGGAGAAGCACTCAACGACGAAGATCGACAACCCTGGCTGGAAACGCTGGCGGATTTAATGGCAGATCACCAGGAGAAGGGTTTGGTGCTGGCCTGTTCGGCACTCAAGGAATCTTATCGAACAATCCTTAATTCTAAAGTCGGAGTTCCAGCGACAATTGTTTACCTCTCTGGAAGTTATGAGTTATTATACGAGCGGATGCAAGATCGAAAAGATCATTTTATGCCGCCTGGATTGTTACAGTCTCAATTT
>CALLLR010000102.1 GCA_938008185.1 uncultured Saprospiraceae bacterium | reverse complement strand
CGTGGCTTTCCGTCCCGGATATTATTTAGAACATTCAAAAAATCCTGATCCTTTTGCCGGTATACTTTTTTGAGTTCCAATGGAATCATTTTCGTCTGTTTCCAAACCAGAGAATCGAAAAAATAAGGTGTTTTATAATAGTCCTTAAAAGCCGACCATTCTGCATCATTCACCACTGGTGGCAACTGGTATAAATCGCCAACCATCACCACTTGCACTTCTCCGAAAGGCTGCGTACTTCCCCTTATATAACGCAGGGTAAAATCAATGGCATCCAGCAAGTCAGCCCGTACCATGCTGATCTCATCAATGACCAACATCTCCAGTTCTTGGATCAATCGCCGTTTATCTTCACTAACTTTTAGATGTTGTTTTAATAACGAACGAGTCGTATAGCCCTCTCCCATAAAGGAGGTGTCTACTGGTAAAAAATTAGAAGGAGGCAATTGAAAAAAAGAATGGATGGTCACACCACCTGCATTGATTGCCGCTACTCCAGTCGGTGCAACGACGACGGTATTCTTATCCGTATCCTTAATCACTTCCTGCAATAAGGTGGTCTTTCCAGAACCTGCCCGACCGGTTAAAAATACATGTTCCTTTGTATTGAGTAGATACTGCTTTGCCAGATCTCGCTCGGTATTCTGTTCTACGTTCATAATGAAATTTATTAATTTTTACAAATTACAAAAACTAAATTAAAAATAAGGAATGTTGAATATCGAATGTCCAACATTGAATGTTGATTGAAGCAGTCATCAAGTCCTGTTTTTTGTCAACTGGAAAATATTAGCCTCATTAATAAAGCTGTACTACCATTAAATTTTAGTCGCTTTTTCATTCAAAAAAATTGCAAAAAAAACAACTGCACTAACCTTATAAACGGACCCAGAAATCGATATTAAACATTCGATATTCTACATTCAAGATTCCTCTACCCAGCCCAGCCTTCCCGGTCCAAGCTTCGATAATTAATAGCCTCCGACAAATCCGCAATACTAATGTCTGCTCGTCCCGAAAGATCCGCCGCCGTACGTGCTACTTTTAAAATTCGATCATAGGCTCGGGCGGACAGTTGCAATCGTTCCATTGCTTGCTTTAATAGCTCAATTCCTTCTGGTTTCAATTGACAAACATCCCGGACAATTCGGCCCGGCATCTGTGCATTACAATAAATATTGGGATGATCATTAAAACGTTTTGCCTGTATTTTTCGAGCTTCTATCACCCTGGTCGAAATTTCTTCACTAGTAACTTTAGAACGTTTGTTACTACTCAATTCTTCGTAACTAACCGGCGTAACTTCCACGTGTAAATCAATCCGATCCAGCAGTGGTCCGGAAATTTTATTGACGTAACGTTGTACGACTCCCGGACCACAAACACAGTCTTTCTCCGGATGATTATGGTAGCCGCAGGGACAGGGGTTCATGGAGGCAATCAGCATAAAACTGGCGGGATAATCTACCGTTATTTTAGCGCGGGAAATGGTAATACGCCGCTCTTCCATCGGCTGTCGTAAAACCTCTAATACTGTTCGTTTAAACTCTGGCAATTCATCTAAAAAAAGCACCCCGTTATGAGCTAAAGAAATCTCGCCAGGCGAAGGATTCGATCCTCCTCCAACCAGCCCAACATCACTGATCGTATGATGAGGGGAGCGATAAGGACGAGTAGCAATCAGCGCAGTATTATCCGGCAGTTGTCCCGCTACGGAGTAGACTTTGGTTGTATCAAGGGCTTCGTGCAAACTGAGGGGTGGCAGTATCGTAGGCAAACGACGAGCCAGCATGGTCTTGCCTGCACCCGGTGGTCCGATGAGGATTACATTGTGGCCTCCGGCAGCAGCTATTTCAAGGGCGCGCTTGATATTTTCCTGTCCTTTTACGTCACTAAAGTCGATATCGTACTGATTGTGTTCTACGGCGAAGCGGTCACGAGTATCTACTTCGGTGATATGTAAGGGCGCCGCGTCATTAAAAAAATCGACTGCTTCCTGTAGATTATCAATTCCATGCACTTCAATCCCGCTAACAATCGCTGCTTCTTCGGCATTTTGTCGGGGTAGAATAATGCCTTTATACTTTTTGTTACGCGCTAAAATTGCGATTGGTAAAGCGCCACGGATTGGGCGTAAACCACCATCCAATGCCAGCTCACCCATAATCAAATAGTCTTTGAGCTGATCGCCAATCATCACATTGGCCGCGGCCAGCATCCCCAATGCAACGGGTAGGTCATACGCGGATCCTTCTTTGGGAATATTGGCGGGTGCTAAATTAACCACCATTTTCAGGTGAGGCAGTTTGATATTGATGTTACGAATAGCAGCTTCGATCCGGTGAAACCCCTCTTTGACACTTTTATCGGGCAGGCCGACCATAAACCAGAATTGTTTCCCACTTTCTGGAGTTCCACCAGCGTTCACTTCAATAGTAATAGTTTGGGCATTGACTCCGGAGACTGCTCCGGCGAAAGTTTTTGCGAGCATAATATTTGTCAGTTTTAAACAAATTTTTAGTAAGAAAAAAGGAAGTAATCCACTTCTGTCCTTACTTAGATGCTCGATCGTCCAATATTCCACAAAAAAAAGTGAACTATTTTTCTTTATTCACTTCTTCCATACCCATTTCGGTCGTCAAACTGGTATACATAATATCCACTATTTTCTCTCCGCTAATAAATCCACTACCCCACGCTTCGTCATAGTCCGCATTTAGTTTAGCGGCTTGAATCTCTTCGAGCGATTTTCCATTCTTGATGGCATCTCTGACTCGATCCCGTACGGTTTGTACCACCTCACGGTATTTTAGTAATTCTTTTTTATTGGAAAGCGCTCCATGCCCCGGAATTATTTTTGTGTCTTCGTCCGTGAGCATGATAGCTGTGTTGATCGCATTTAACACGCCATCCACCGAACCTCCGGACGACAAATCAATGTAGGGATAGCGTCCGTTAAAAAAAGTATCACCCATATGGAGGACATTACTATTGGCAAAATAAACCATCGCATCGCCGTCGGTATGCGCGTTGTCCACGTGAAAAACCATTACAACTTCTTCACCAAAGTGAATATTCATTTTATCACTAAAAGTTATCTCTGGCAGGGCCTTTCCTGGTGCCGCAGGAACAGCTTGAGTAAAAGCTTTCATCAGATTTTTCTTGTTCATTCGCTCGTACACGTTATTGTGAGCGACTAGTAAAACCTCGTCAGAATTCATATTTTCGTTACCCCCCGTATGATCGCCGTGCCAGTGGGTATTGACCAAATAATGAATCGGCTGATTACTCAGTTTTCTAATGGCAGTCTTGATTTTATCACTCAACGGAGCAAACTGCGAATCAATCATCAGCACCCCTTTATCTCCGGTACAAATACCGATGTTTCCTCCGCTGCCTTTGAGCATGTAGATATTTTCGGTGATCTTTACGGGAATAATTTCTACTTTAGAGAAATCTCTTTGCGCAAAAACTTCCATTGCGAGTAGACAACAAAAGATCAGTAAGAACGATTTGAAAGATAGAAAGCGGTTCATATTTTAAAATTTTAGTAAAAATAATTACGTTATAACGGTACAATATCTTCTGAAATGCTAAAGAACTACCTTTTGTTGGAAAAAAATGAAATATAATCTGCTTTAATTGCAGTATAAAGGACGATTTTGTCGTAAAACTTGTTAAGTTTCTCTTAATCAGGAAAGCAAAAGTAACTACGGTTTGAAATTTGGGGTAAAAAAGAGAGTTACTTCCTGTATTTCCAAATTTGATTTACGGACACCGAAAATCGACCTTACGTGGGTAAAAAAATTGAACATGATCCGTTTATTTATCATCATAATTATCTGGAGTTGTATTTCTACCATAGGAAATACCTCAGACATTATTATGCGCAATAAAGCGGGTACGACCCTCAATCCGGTGCAGCTATTCAAAGACAGCACTTATGAGTATCCAACGGGTAAATCATTTCTGGCCGGACATCTTTTCGAAATTATCGGAGAAACTAAAAAGGAATATGAGGACGATTCCCAAAATCAAAAATTCAAGTGGTATCATGTAAAAACACCCGCTGGTGAAACTGGTTGGCTTTATGGAGATGGTTTGGCCATAATGGTCAAAGAATCGTCCATTCCTGCACATCTTAAACATTTCCATAAACAAAAATTCAGTTTTGATAATGGTTTCGAAAATGCTACAGTGTGGATCGCAGCCATTAACGGACGGGATAATTTTCATAAACAGGATTATCTCAACCCTCCATATGCTGAAAAATATCTGGTCATTACCAACCATAATAACCGTTCAGCACAGATAAATATTGGTGGTGTTAATGCTCGAGGAACTTATGAACTCGCCGATGCCCACTTGAGTGATGCCACGGGAGATGGTATTTCTGATTTTATTTTACAAATAAATAGTAAAATGATTGGAAAATCTGTGGAAAATCGCAATCTCGTGATTCATTCTTTTCAGGCGGGTAGTCTGAAAAAGATTTTTGAAGAATCACTGAATCTGACCTATGACAATGACTTGCCTTCTCCTGCTTTATACAAACATGTAGAGGTGAGTGAAAAAATTATCCGGGTGGCCTACCCGGATTATATAGACTGCAAAAATTACCAACAAACTTATGATACTCAGTCAATTAATCCAGAAATGGAACGGTGCATGGAATATGTTACTTATACTTTTCAGTGGAATGAGGGACTGGATTTATATCAGCCTATTTATGAAACCAGTCAAACACCGATCCTCGCAAGGATTAAATATGTTGGCCTCACTTTATTGGAAAAACCAGATCTTTATTCAAGACGATACAAAAGACTAGATCCAAATGCCGACTTAATCGTTATCAAACATTACGAAAGAAAAGCCAATACTGGACAACAAAAACATATCCTTACCTATTTTTTGGTGCAGGCACCAACCGGCGAGCAAGGGTATATCCTGGCAGACAAAGTAAATTTCCAGCAGATGGAACACGCAGCCCTATTAGAGAAGTATTATTCGCATCCACCAGTCGACAAGACCTACTGGAACGCTAGCCAGTCCTTCGTCACTATTCGTTCGCTCCGTGATACTTCCGTCAGTCACAAATAAATCATCTCCAACAAGCGATCTCTTGTGAAGATATGTCTCCGAATACAGGAGTAAATGCCCTCCCAATTACCTGTCTAGTACATTATTTAAATAACTTCCAGATAATCCTATCTGCAAGTCCTTTAGTTTTTTTATTTTTACCGTCCAAACTACGGAGAGGACTACTTATCCGTGCTAAATATGCCGTAAACTAAATCATGGTGCACTAAACTTATTTTTATTTTCAAGTTATGGATTTAAAATCCCAGGTCGACCTCAAGAAATTACCCAAACACATCGCCGTGATTATGGACGGTAATGGACGTTGGGCTAAAGTGCATGGCAAACCCCGAGTATTTGGCCATCGCAACGGCGTGACGGCCGTCCGGGAAACAACTGAAGCCGCAGCTGAATTAGGTGTTGAGTACTTAACGCTCTATGCCTTTTCGACGGAAAACTGGAATCGTCCCCGATTGGAAGTAAATGCCTTGATGTCTTTATTGGTAGAAACCCTACGCAACGAAATAAATACGCTGAACGAAAATGACATCAGACTGCAAGCAATCGGTGATTTAGAAAAATTACCACCTAAAACACATAAAGCACTTCTGGAAGGTATTCAGAATACACAACACAACCAGCGAATGACCTTGGTACTTGCCCTCAACTACAGCGCAAAATGGGACATTCTGGAGGCTACTCGCAAAATCAGTGGCTTGGTAAAAGCCGGACAGATAAAAGCTGAACATATTAATGAAGAACTTTTTTCTGCTTCTTTGAGTACTCAAGGAATTCCTGATCCAGAATTATTAATTCGCACCAGTGGAGAAAGCAGACTTAGTAATTTTTTACTTTGGCAAATTGCTTATTCAGAACTCTATTTTACCGATATTTTTTGGCCTGAATTTAATAAAGATGCATTTTATCAGGCCATTATTGACTTTCAAAATCGGGAACGTCGCTTTGGAAAAACCAGCGAACAGCTAAGATAAAAAGTTAGCTTTAAATGCAAAGTTGTTAAATTTTGCTCCACCACCCAACGATTTATTCGGTAATCCTGTCTTTTATTGTACGTATCCCCTTTTTTAGGGCAATTCTTTTACAACAGCATTCTAAAAAGATCGTTACTTTTGTGTCGCTTATGAGAAAAATGATGAGCGTAGTCTGTAAGTACCTCGTCTTCAGAAATTTAGTAGCTTAAAATATGAAATATAAATACGCCTTTCCGTTTTTACTCTTAGTTCTTCTTTTTCCTGTTATAACGAATGCACAGTCCGATAGTCTGAATATTTTCGACTATTCCAATCCCGCGCAATTTGAAATTGGTGGAATAAAAGTAACAGGTGCCGAATTTAGTGATGAAAATTCACTAATCGCCGTTACTGGCCTTAAAGTCGGGGACGAAAT
>CALLLR010000101.1 GCA_938008185.1 uncultured Saprospiraceae bacterium | reverse complement strand
TTCTTTGGACCAGGCCTCTTTTTTGCCCTCCCAGGATTCGATATTATCCATTAGCTGGCTACCCGAATCCTGCAGTTGTTCTTTAGCGGAAGACAGGCTACTTTCGATTTTATCGAGGGCGCGGTCGTATTTGCCTTCTTTGAATTTGGCGACTTCTTCCTTGATGAGGCCGACTCCGGCTTTACCGATATCCGATACTTTGCCGATGATTTCTTTGCTTTTGGCTTTTTCTTCCGGGGTACCGAAAAAGAAATTATAGGTCACGAGGCCGATGACTATAAGGATTCCGAATTTTAAGATTCTTCCGATCATGATAGGGAGGTTTTTTTGATGAAAGTAAAATGGTTTTATAAATTTGATTTTTTTTGATTGATGGAACAATTTTACTAATTGCTTTTTATTTTCTTTTTAACTTTTACTAAGAACCAAGGAACTGGTTCAAATCCATTTTCTTCATCATTCATGTAAGTAATTATTTCTTTATGATTAGCAATCTCCTTTATTAATCCATATTTATTTAATTCAATACCGAATTCGTCTATAAGTTGATTTGCTATATCATGACAATGGAATGAGTGGAAATCTCCTCCAAGTTCAACTCCTATTAAGTCGAAACCAATAAATTCTTCTTCGTCGCTTTCTTCTTCAATAATCTTTCTTTTCAGGTTGTCATAAATCCCTAATGTTCCATATTCTTTTTTTTCAGGAGTAAACTCATCTAAAAAAAATTTCCTTTCTTCTTCTGAAAATAATATTTGCAATATTTCTTTCTCCAATATATGGCTGAAAAATTTATCACCATACTCGTTAACAGTTTCTAAGTCTGAAAAAACTTGATGCCAGCCAATTCGATTTTCTTCAAGTTTCTTATCAGCCCAATTCTGAATCTCAAGCCGTTTTTCTACGCTAATTCCAAACTTTTCTCTGAGCTCTTTGATTTGATGTTCAATTGGTGTAGCCCAAGAAATTGCCCATGTATCAATCAACGTATCATTTATGCAAGAACTACAAGTAAGAAATCTCTTATTCTTTGTGCTTCCAAAATCTGCTTTTCTAGGCTTGATTAAATAATATCCTCCGAAATAGAATTTCATTTGTTGTTCTTACTTTTCTTTCTGCTTGTGGACACAACTACTATAAAACTTCTCCCATTTCCCAAAACCATAAGGATTAGCCCCTCGGTTTTGTTGTAAATATATAAATTTATTATTCAGTTTAACCAATTTTTAAAACAAATTGTAGGCAGCGTACGAAATTTTCTTTATCATAAAAATAAAAAACAAGTGGAACTAATGAAGTTTAATCTTTTGTTAATCAATTAGTTAATTCTTTTTTCCTGTAATATTAACCGATAATGATCAGCTGTCCACGAATTAAGAATAAAAGGCGAGATTTTCGGTGGAAACCACCCAACATTTTCTCCTAAAAAACCCTATTTTCGCACCAAATTAAAAATTACATTAGAATGGAATATAATCCACAAGCGATTGAGCGCAAATGGCGTGATTACTGGGAAAAGAACGAGATTTACCGGGTATCCAACGAATCCGATAAACCAAAATATTATGTGCTGGATATGTTTCCCTATCCATCGGGCGCGGGGCTCCACGTAGGGCATCCGCTGGGTTATATTGCCTCGGATATTTACGCGCGGTACAAGCGGATGAAAGGCTTCAACGTTCTGCATCCCATGGGCTATGATGCTTTTGGTTTGCCGGCGGAACAGTACGCGATCGACACGGGGATTCACCCGTCGGTTTCTACGGATGATAATATCAAAAAGTACCGTAGTCAGATGGACAACCTGGGATTTAGTTTCGACTGGAGCCGCGAATTCCGGACGAGTGATCCCGATTTTTATAAATGGACCCAATGGATTTTTCAATTGCTATTCGATTCCTATTACGATACGGGAGCCGATAAAGCCAAGCCGATTGCCGAGCTGATTGCGCATTTTGAAACGTCCGGATCGGAAGGCGTGAAAGCGGCCAATCAAAACGATCAGACTTTTACAGCTGTCGAATGGAAAGCAATGAGTGCCGTGGAACAAAGTGATATTTTGACCAATTTCCGGATGGCGTTTCGGAAAGTGGCGTACGTGAACTGGTGCGAAGTGCTCGGGACGGTGCTGGCCAACGACGAAGTAAAAGACGGCGTCTCAGAGCGTGGTGGTCATCCGGTGGAAAAACGTCCGATGCTGCAATGGTCTCTGAGAATTACCGCTTACGCGCAACGACTGCTGGATGATCTGCAAACGATCGACTGGCCGGATGCGATGAAGACGATCCAAACCAACTGGATTGGTCGCTCGGAAGGCGCACAGCTATTTTTTGATCTGGCGGGGCACGACGAAAAACTGGAGATTTATACCACCCGACCGGATACGATTTTTGGTGCTACCTATATGGTCTTGGCACCCGAGCATCCGTTGGTCGATAAAATTACTACGAAGGAACAACGGGCGGCGGTGACCGAATATCTGGAATACACCAATAGCCGTTCGGAGCGGGAACGAATGACCGAAGTCAAAGAAGTGACCGGTTGCTTTTTGGGCGCTTACGCTAAAAATCCATTTACCAACAATGAAATTCCGATTTTTATTGGGGAATATGTTTTAATGGACTACGGAACGGGTGCAATCATGGCGGTGCCGAGTGATGATGATCGTGATTATGCGTTTGCCACTAAATTTAAATTACCCATTATTGATGTAATTGATAAGTCTAAATATCCGGCAGCAGATCGCCACGATAAATTAGGCATCATGATCAACTCCGGGTTTTTGAATGGGATGGAAGTGCCCGCTGCGATTACCTTGATGCTAGAAAAAATAGAAGAACGGGGGATCGGACAACGGCAGGTAAATTTCCGGTTACGGGATGCTACCTTTAGCCGACAGCGGTACTGGGGAGAGCCCATTCCAATATTGTACGACGCGGACGGAGTTCCTCAAAAAGTAGATTTGAGTCAACTGCCCATAGAACTTCCACCGCTGGATAATTTTCAACCGACCGCAGATGGCCGTTCTCCGTTGGCGCGAAAAACGGACTGGGTCAATCAGGACGGAATGACGCGGGAAACGGATACGATGCCGGGTTACGCGGGAAGTTCCTGGTACTACCTTCGTTACATGGACGCCAGGAATCACGATGCTTTTGTGAGTAAGTCGGCCGTAAATTACTGGCAACAGGTAGACCTTTATATCGGTGGCCCGGAACACGGAACGGGACACTTGATGTATTCTCGGTTCTGGCATAAATTTTTGTATGATTTGGGCTATGTTCCTACCGCAGAACCGTTTAAAAAGCTGATTAATCAGGGAATGATTCAGGGAGTGATTGAATTTTTATATTTATCTAAATCTGAAGATAAAAAGAAACGATTTGTCTCGGCTGATCAAGTGAAAAATATAGAAGCGTATGCTCGAATTCCGGTATTTATCGATTTTGTGTCGGATTATGGAAGCAAGGATTCTTACCTTTCTCCTCAGGGGATAAAACAGTTTGTAGCATGGCGTACAGATTATGTAGACGCGGTGTTTGTTACCGAAGACGGAGAGTTTAAAGTAGGCGCTATGCCGGTTACTTTTAAATTTCAGACGCATTCGGAAGTCGGGAAAATGTCCAAGCGATATTTTAACGTCGTTAATCCGGATGACGTGGTCGATAAATACGGGGCGGATTGTTTCCGGATGTACGAAATGTTCCTCGGGCCGCTCGAACATTCCAAGCCCTGGGATACACAGGGGATTGATGGTGTGAGTAAATTTTTACGTAAAATGTGGGGATTGTTTTTTGATAAAAATGAAAACTTCAGTGTCAGTGATGCTGCTGCGACGCCGGAGGAAATGAAAGTCCTACATACGGTGATCAAAAAAATCAACTCGGATATTGACCGTTTTTCTTTCAATACTTGTATCAGTGCCTTTATGGTAGCGACCAACGACTTGAAAAAAATGGGGACGAATAAGCGGGCGGTTTTGGTTCCGCTGGTACAATTGTTATCGCCTTTTGCGCCACACGTTGCGGAGGAACTTTGGCAGCGACTGGGCCATGAGGGGAGTGTAACTACGGAGGAATTTCCGCAACACGACGAACAATTTTTAAGGGAAGATTCGATTACTTATCCGATCAGTATTAATGGTAAAAAACGAATGACGGCGGACTTTGCGGCGGATATGTCGAAGGAGGATTTGGAGAAGGCGGCGCTTGCGTTACCAGATTTACAGAAATGGATTGAGGGGAAGGAGATTCGGAAGGTGATTGTGGTGGTGGGGCGAATGATTAATGTGGTGGTTTAACGAACGATGGGCTTTCGATGGGCTTTCGGTAGGCTTTCGATGGGCTGACAATTGGCTTTCTTCAATCGGTGATCCTTTAAATGGTGAGGGTTGACAATTGGTTTTAGTTAAGGGCTTTTCTTTGTATTACCGCCTTGGCTACGACAGGACTGGTTTTCCATCTATAGGCGATGCTGCGCGCGGGGTTCTCCTTTAGGAGTTAGAGGTGCGCGTGGGCAAAAATTGATCCTTCAAATGGTGAGGGCTTTCGGTGGGCTTTTTAACCTAATTGCTTAGATCACAGTACCCAGTTAAATAACCCATCGATGATGGCAACGGTGGCGGCCAGAGCGAGTGCCCACAAGAAGTTTTGTACTTTTAAACCATCCAAAAAATAGTCTGCTACGGTAATTAGAATTGCGCTGAGGACAAATTTAAAAATACCCAGTGAGAGAATACCCAGGGTCAAAACCTTAAGTGCCAGGCCGAGGGTGAGGTTGAGCACCGCAACGGCCAGTGCGACCATAATGGCCTGGACAAAACTTTTGATGGTTACGCCCGGAAGTAGTTTGGCCCCGAGGTAAAAAGCAGCGGAACTGATGAGAACGGATAGAATGAAATCCATGTTTATTTTTATTATTAAAAATGAGGAAACAATCTTACTAAATCATTGCTGGTTAAAGATTGTATTGAAATTGTACGAATAGAACGAAGGGTGGTGGAGTTTGTTCATCAATTAAAAAGATCGGTTTTCTTGATCGGGTTGCCCTTTTTTATTTAAATAGCGTGATAAAACTAGGATATTCATAGTTGTTGGTTGAGTTACTTTAACCAAGGATTTAACATGGTCGCCCCGCTGGGGCTTTGGCAGGTATTAGTTTTAATAATAGCAACAATTCACTTAAATAATAATTGATTTGTTGAAGGAAGGACAAAAGTCTTGATTAATAAATTTTTGCCACCAACCCCCAAAGATATTAAGTTCTTTAAGGTAATTAAAAGATAGTTTGACTTTAGCTGATCCTAAAAGAACCTAAATTTATATTACTGTCATTCCTTAGAATGTAAACGATTGTTAAGTGAGTTTATTTTATCTTTTCAGTTATCCAGGATCCGATCTTTTCTGATACGGTTTTTCCGCTCGCTTTTGTCAAGTGAACACCGTCTGTATACTGAAACGCGGCATTGTCCGGAGACAAATCGAGATATCCGTCTGACCAATCAATGGCCGTTTGAATACCGGTATTGAAATTGGGCATAAGTTGATTTTCGATAGCCATGAGTGTGGGGTGGACGGGGAGTCTGACCAGATAAACGGTTCCATAATTTTTAAGGCTGGTGATTGTTTTTAATAAATATTGGTAGCGAAGTGTTGAAAAATGGTAGCTGTCCACTTTGTCCTGGTATCCGGAAATGGTAAAACTGGTCCTTCGTTTTCTACTTGGTAAATCATTGGGTAGGGTGACTTCCAGCCAGCCGTCGTCCCGTAAAATAGCGATGGAATTTTTGGTGAGTATTTTATAATAACTTTCGTCAAAATAATTTAAAAGGTAGGAGTAGTTAATTTTTTGGGTGGGATTGGTAATTCCGGACATATAGGATTTATTTTCTCGGAAGTTCAGGCTGTCGTTGGGATCAGTGGTGGTAGAACTTAAACTCCAGGAATCTACCGTTAAGATAAAGACCTGATTTGTATCTAGTTTGTTTAATTTATTTTTTATGTTTTCTAAATAGGCTTTTCCGTAAGGACTCGCATACAAAGCAAAGGCATAATTGTAAAATTCCTTTCCAACGGTTTGTCCTAAAATACCTGGCTGTAATCCCTGCGCGGCTTTGGAAGTGCCGAGTATTAAATTGGACTTTTTACCTTTTGTAAATTTTAAATAAAAAGCATCCGCGTGTCCATCGGCTTTGGAAAAAATAAATCCAATCGAGATGGCTACGGTCAATCCTAAGATTACGATATGTACAATAAAGTTTTTCATTCTAAAATTGAAAATAAATAAAACCCTGCCGTGGTGCGCTAAAAAGGAATATCACGAGCATAATTGCGTAACAAATAAGCCACTGAACAAAGGGTGGTTTTTCTGCGTTTAATAAAATCGGACAATCTTTATTACGACCCAACCATTCGATGAAAATCATGGAGAGAATCGCTATTCCGGTGAGCAAGATTTTTTCCAGTCCAATACCAAAAGCGTACGGTTTCTCCAGCAGAGAATTCGAGCAGATAATGGATAAATAATCAATTGCCTGCGTCATCGTTTCCGCCCGAAAAAATATCCAGCCGATGGTTACCAAAGTAAAAGTTATTAACATTCCAACGCTTTCTTTTAAACTGGGTAACCACCGGTTTTCAGCCACTATATCCAGATGGATACGATTCTTTTTTCTTAATACTAAAGGTAGAAAGCAGACTGCGTGAAAGAATCCCCAAAATACGAAAGTCCAGTTGGCACCGTGCCAGAATCCGCTGACCAGAAAGATGATAAAAATATTCTTAATAGTCTGGTTTTCAGAGCCTTTACTGCCACCGAGCGGAATGTACAAATAATCCCGAAACCAGGTAGACAGGGAAATATGCCAGCGTCGCCAAAATTCGGCGATGTCGCGGGAGAAATAAGGATAGGCAAAATTGGTTTTTAATTTAAAGCCAAACAAACGGGCCGTCCCGATGGCAATGTCCGAGTATCCGGAAAAGTCCCCGTAAATCTGAAACGCAAACAGGACCGCACCGAGTACCAGCGTACTCCCCGAATATTGAGAATAATCCGAAAAAATCTCATTAACAATAAAAGCGCAATTATCCGCGATAACCATTTTTTTAAATAACCCCCAGATGATTTGTACCAATCCACGAATTGCATTTTCGTAAGTAAATCGTCGCTCCCGAAAAAATTGCGGCAGGAGGTTGGTCGCCCGTTCGATGGGCCCAGCCACCAACTGTGGAAAGAAACTTACGTAGGCAAAGAAGGCCAGGGCGTCTTTGGTGGGCGTTAATTTTCGGCGGTAACAATCGATGGTATAACTAAGCGTTTGAAAAGTATAAAAACTAATTCCGACGGGCAAAATAGTTTCCAGTCGTGTCGGTTCGAGATGGACGCCAAAAAAGGTAAAAGCATCCGTAAAACTTTCAACAAAAAAATGAAAGTATTTAAAAACTGCCAACAGTCCAAGATTGACGAAAATGCTCAACCACAACCAATGCTTTCTTTTTTCGGAACTTTCTGTGTTGGATAGGTTAATGCCCACCCAAAAATCCACCGAGGAGCTAAAAATGATGAGTGACAAAAACCGCCAGTCCCACCATCCGTAAAAAACATAACTGGCCAGCAACAGCAGCGCATTTTGTACTTTGAGATTCCGATTGGCTACCAACCAATAAAGCGCAAAAACAAGGGGTAGAAAGATGGAGAATTCCAGCGAATTGAAAAGCATGGATTGGTTAAATAAAAGTAGTTGATGATGGATTAATGGTTTTCCCAACGCAGCGTTAAACGGAAGGGCAATTTACGGGAAATATTTAGGATAAACAGGGTAATCGCCTGAAAGAAAGCAATCGGGTCCTTTATTTAAATTTATTCGTGCTTAGTATTTGTTGGTGCTGGAGTAAAATTGTATTTTTAGAGATTGTTAAACAACTTCGGAAATAAAATTGAAAAGACAGAAATTTTTCAGTGAAATTATTTTATGAAAGACTATTATTCACTTTTGGGATTGGAAAGAGGCGCTACCAAAGCAGCCATTAAAAAAAATTATCGTTTGCTGGCCAAGGAATTTCATCCCGATAAAAATAGTGATCCCAAAGCGGGAGAAAAGTTTATTGCCGTTACCGAAGCTTACGAAGTACTAAGCAACAAAAAAAGCAGAGCGCTTTACGATCTGGTGCGCTGGGAGCAACAAAAACGAAAAAAACAATCTTCCCAATCCACTACCGTTGCACCCCGTTCCTTTACAAGTACCCGGGCCAGACGAAAAAAGCGTCAACAGCAACGTAGTAGCTATTATCATCAAGAAAAGAATGGTGCGTTTAAAGCCATCAATCTTTTGCAGGAAAGCCTGATTATTGTTAGTCGTTATTTTTTACATATTTTTGGAATTACGCTGTTTAGTGTAATTTTGGGTTCCATTGTGAGTCAACTTGCCGGCGCTTTTGAGATTGCTTTGTTTCGTGGCATCATACTTACTGCCTTTAGTCTGGGGTTCGTTTACGCTATAGTTAAAATCTTTCTTCACGTGGTGACCGAATACAAAAAGGATTTAGTGGAGTTTTCTGTTTTTTATAAAATATCCGGAAAAAAAGTAGCCATTATTTCTTTTTTTACTTTTTGTTTGATTTTTCTGCTTTATGTAACTATATTGTTTAAGTTTTTTAAATAACTTTTATATGAAATTCCCTAAATTATTATCCCTTTGCTTCCTGACCTGTTTTTTCGCAAGCAATATCGCCATGCAAGCACAAGACCACGACAAAATTCTCCAGGAACTGGAAGAAATAGGCATCATTGAACAAAAAATAATGATGCCGATGCGGGATGGTATTCGTTTGGCAACTGATATATACCGACCTAAAACGGATGAAAAAGTGGGCATTATTTTTTCCCGTACCCCGTATAATTTTAATTCCTGGGGAGATGGAGAACGAAAAACCCGAACCGCCCAAAGAGCCTTGGAAGCCGTAAAAAGAGGCTACGCGTACGTGGTACAAAATGAGCGCGGCAGATATTTTTCGGAAGGCGATTGGGATATTTTGGGCGTTCCATTAACCGATGGCTACGATGCTTTTAGCTGGATGAAAAATCAGTCCTGGTCCAATGGGAAGATCGGCACTCTGGGCTGCTCCTCCACCGCCGAATGGCAGATGGCCGTCGCGGCCTTGGACCATCCTGCGCACGCGGCCATGGTGCCACAGAGTTTCGGTGCCGGAGTCGGAAGGATTGGTGAGATTAACGAACAGGGGAACTGGTACCGGGGTGGCGTCGAACAATTGTTATTTTTTTCGTGGCTATACGGTGTTGAACATGATAAGTTTAAACCTCGGATTCCGGCTGGTGCTACGCAGGAAGATTTGATCAGAATTTCCAGATTTTACGATCTGGCCCCGGAAAATCCTTCCGTAGATATGGCGGCCGCTTTACAGCATTTACCCATTCAGGATATTCTGAAAAATATTCACGGCAAAAAAGAAATATTTGATAAGATGGTTCGTCGGAAACCCAATGATGAGGCCTGGTTTCAGGGAGGACTTTACCACGATGATATGGATATCGGCGTCCCAAGTTTTTGGTTTGCTTCCTGGTACGATGTGTCCATTACCCCCAACCTCGCCTTATTCAATCACGTGCGAACCAAGGCCAAAGACGCCACCGTCAGAGATAATCAATATCTGGTTATTGCCCCAACTTTACATTGCCGGTATACCCGAGCCACCGAAAATACGATCGTCGGCGAACGCAATGTTGGTGATGCCAGACTAAATTATAACGAACAGATTTATGCCTGGTTTGACCTTTGGTTGAAAGGAGATAAAAATGATTTCAAAGAAAAAACACCGAGAGTTCAGTACTACACGATGGGCAGTAACGAATGGCAATCCTCCGAAACCTGGCCGCCGGAAAATGCTAAATTGACCAGCTACTATTTAAATAGTAACGGCAACGCCAACAGTCTTTTTGGCGACGGAAAATTAACAACTACTAAGCCAGATGCCGATCATCCGGACCGTTTTGTTTACGATCCGATGAATCCCGTGCCTTCTTACGGTGGGAATGTTTGTTGTACCGGAAACGCCGTGCAAGGCGGTGCTTTCGATCAATACCAGATGGAAACCAGAAATGATATTTTGGTGTACACTACTGAGGTACTAGAGAAAGGCGTAGAAATTTCCGGATTTATTGAATCCACTTTGTACGTTTCTTCCGATGCAAAAGATACCGATTTTACGATTAAATTGATCGATGTGTATCCGGATGGCAAGGCCTATAATCTGGATGAAACGATTCAGCGGGTACGATACCGGGAAGGCTACGATAAAGAAGTATTTATGGAAAAAGGCAAGGTTTATAAAGTAGATTTAACACCGATGTCCACCAGTAATTATTTTAAGAAAGGTCACCGTATCCGGATTGAAATATCAAGTAGTAATTTTCCCCGCTTTGCTCGTAATCTGAATACGGGCGGGAATAATTACGATGAAAAAGAAGGGGTGATTGCGAATAACCAGGTGCATCATTCCGGGGAGTATCTGTCGGAGATAAGGTTACCGATTGTTGTGGAATAAAGAAATCCAGTATGCATTCTATGTCTATAGAAAAGTTAACCCTGGAAGGTACGATGCCGTAGGTATCGCATGTATATGCTCCGAGCGCTCAATACACGTACTTAGTCCTTATCGGGGGGAAGGGGTGGATGTTCAGACTAGACAGTAAAACATAAAATCTAAAAAATGGAAAATCAAATCTTTGCAATAGAAAGTACTTTTTACAAATCCCTCGTTATCAAAGGAGACGAACTTTGGTTAAGTCAAAACAAGGTAACTGACCTGGAGAAATTTGAAACGGCCATCCAAAAAACGGGTATGATGAAAAGTGCCTATGCTTATCCTTTATCTGCTATTTCGGAAATATCATTTAATGAAGCTTCCGAATCTGTCAAGCTGAAATATCAAGACGAAAAGGAGAAGCAGAAAAAGTTAAAAATTAGTTTTGGTGATAAAGGCTTGTCCAATCAATTCGGACAGTTTTTAGGTGATAAGTTGGGAATGACCAAGAGCCAACAACAGGAAGGACAAATTAAACCGTTACTGTTAAACGTATTTTATTTAATTCTTGCCATTGGTGGAACTATCTTTTTAGCGGCTATGGATGACACCAATCAACTGACGGATAGCGGCTCCAGAAGAAGTCGAAATAAAGGAGCATTTTTAAAATTAATAGTTGACACCATCGGACAAACGGGGGTGATTATTATTGGTACGCTTATTTCGCTATACTTGATATACCAGCTCTACAAACGGTTTACTAATCCGGCAAATGAGGTAGTTTATCAATAAATAAACTACCTGCCACCTTAGGGTCTTCTATCTATTTATTCGTCAATCAATTAAGCAACAATATTTAACTAAATGATTGCTCAAAGAAAAATAAATAAAATGAAACTAAGGCTAATTGAATTTTCACTCATTTTTATCTTTTACATTTTTAATGTTTTAAATGTTCAGGCAGTAACCGTCAAAAACTTACACTCAAATAGGATTGGCAAAACTACTATTGAGAATACCATCCCTTCCAGCAAAGCACTGGAAAAGCAACTAGGTAGAAAACTCAAACTAAAAGAACGATTTCTTTTTTGGTCTCTAAAGCGATCTCTAAAGCGATCTCAAAAACGATCTCAAAAAGCAGGAGGCTCAAACTCAAACCTCCATTCCCTGAAAGCCGTTGAGATTGAACTGATGGACCAACAAATTATCGAAGGTAAATTTCTAAAAATTGAAAATAACAATATCTATTTGGTTCATACGGAGCTAGATGAAATCAACCTTGATTATCCTCCGGAAGATATAACCATCATCCCCTTATCGAAAATTTATATGATCAGAAAACGTCCGAAGGGAATAATCGGTGGCTTGTTGCTGATCCTGTTGTTCCTTTGGGGTGGAGCCCTATCTGGACTAGCCCTTCAGAATAGAGATACCGCTACCAATGCTGAAATTAATAATGCTAAAACTACTCGAACAGTCCTCCATTTGCTTGCTGTCTTGACGGCAATTTTCACTGCGATATTTCATTTTCCTAAAAAAGTCTTTGTCAAAGGAAATCCCGATAATTTAAATTCTAAAAAAGTGAAAAAATTTCTTCCTTATGAGATTACGGAAAAGGAAAAGCCGGAAGGTAGCATAAAATCCTACTAAAAAAATGAAAAATTTACTACCCGTTACCCTATTGATTCTAATAGCTACTCTCATCAGCTGGAAGTGTAAAACCATTATCCCAAAGGATCGAGTAGGGGCAACCATCCTGATGGATACCGACTATCTGGCGAAGACCAAAACAAGGACTCAAAAATATGATCCAAAACTACTACCCGCCTTCGATCAACTGATCAAGGATGCCGAATGGGTCATGCTGAAAGGTCCCTTTTCGGTCACCGACAAAGAGAAACTTCCCCCGAGCGGAGACCCTCACGATTATGCCAGCTATAGTCGCTATTGGTGGCCCGACCCAAATCAACCGGATGGCCTTCCATACATTCGACGGGATGGGGAAACCAATCCTGACAGCCAAAGCCCACTGGAATCTGACCGGAAGAGCATCGGAGCCCTGGGTAAAAATGTCGAAACGCTGGGGCTTGCCTACTTTCTGACCGAAGAAGGAAAATACGCAAAAAAAGCAGCTGAATTACTACGAATTTGGTTTCTGGATGCCAGGACTCGGATGAATCCAAATCTTAATCATGGCCAATGTAGGCCAGGTCACAATGACGGTACCAAGTCCGGGGTGCTGGATGGCCGCCTTCTGGTACGCGCCCTGGAGGGATCGTTGCTCATCAGTGGTTCTACCGAATTAAGCGATACGGAGCGAAAAGGATTAAAGAGCTGGGCTGAGGAATACCTCGTCTGGTTGACCACCAACGAACTGGCACTCGCAGAAGCGGCTTCCAAAAATAATCATGACTCCTGGTACGATGTACAAGCCATTTACTTTGCACTCTACACTGGAAACCAAAAAGCAGCCACTCAGCTAGCCAATAATTTTCTGCAAAACCGAGTGTATATGCAGATCCAGCCGGACGGTTCCATGCCGGAAGAGATGGCGCGAACCCGTCCGCTTTTTTACAGTATCTATAATTTACACGCCATGTTTCTCGTAGCAAGTCTGGCCGAAAAAGTGGGTGTTGACGTTTGGCAAGCTGACCATAAAGACGCTCGTTTGCGAGTCGCACTGGACTATCTGGTTCCTTACTCCGATCCACAAAAATCCTGGCCCACTCCGACGCTTAAACCAGTCGACCGGATGCAACTATTCCCTATTTTACAGATGGCGGATCGAGCGTATCCGGATGGTGATTATTTAAAAAATGTAGGAAAATTTCCGTTGGAGCAGCAGGGGAGGGAGCGTATTAATTTGACAGGTGCGGAGATGCGGTAATTGAGTTGCAGGCTTTCTGAATTTCGTAAGCTTTTTGAAATTTGTGGGAAGCCAGCGCGCGCGGGGAAGTTCGGAAAGCGTTGAATTTTAAGATTTGGCAAACTTTTTTGTTAGGCTAGTCTAACTTTTGTATCTTTACACTTCTAAATTTATAGAATGAAGATAAAAATCGCCTTAATTTTCGCCGTACTGATCCTGTTTAATACTATTCTAAGCGCCCAAACCGGCACCGTACAAGGTATCCTAAAGATCGAAGGGGTGCCGGTAGAATTCGGCCAGATTGCCCTTAGAGCCACCAATTTTGGGACGACTACCAACATTAAGGGGAAGTTTTCTCTGCAAAATATACCCTTCGGTCAATACGAAATTACCGGTTCTTATCTTGGGTACGCTGAGATGGTTAAAGAGGTGACGCTCGACGCGGTGCATCCGACAATAGAACTGGATTTTGACCTGACCGAGCAAGCGTTTCAGGTGGAAGATATTGTGGTGACCGGGACCAAAACGTTTAAGCGGCAAACCAATTCCCCGGTCATCGTCAATGTGGTCAACAGCCAGACGATCAGCAATGTTCAGGCTTGTAATCTTTCCGAAGGTTTAAAATTTCAGCCGGGATTGCGGGTCGAAACGGACTGTCAGACTTGTAATTATACGCAGCTAAGAATGAACGGTTTGGGTGGTGGGTATTCGCAGATTCTGATTAATGGTCGCCCGATTTTTAGTCCGCTGACTGGCCTCTACGGGATGGAACAATTGCCCGCCAATATGATCGAGCGGATCGAAGTAGTACGAGGTGGTGGCTCCTCCCTGTACGGCTCCAGTGCCATCGGTGGAACCGTAAACGTGATCACCAAAATTCCAAAAAAGAACGGATACGAACTGGATTATACCTACCAGAACATTGATGGAACGACCAGTGATCATACGGTTAGTGGAAACGCAACCATAATTTCAAAAAATAGAAATTCCGGAATTTCTTTGTTTATGAATCACCGGGAACGGGATTTTTATGATGCCAACGGAGATAATTTTTCTGAGATTCCATTAATAAAAAATACGGCGATCGGTGCCAATTTATTTTTTCTACCCAAAGAAAATCAAAAGCTGGAATTGAGTATAAGCAATATTCACGAATACCGACTGGGAGGAGAGATGATCACCGACAAGCCCGCTTTTCTGACACAGCAGTCCGAAGAACGTACCCACGACGTCTGGATGGGAAGTGCCGATTACCAGATTAATTTTAATGACGAGCATAGTGCTTTGATTACTTACCTTGCCTGGCAAAATACCAACCGTAAACATTATACCGGGATTCAACCGGATATGGGAACTCCGGAGTTTACTGAATTTCTGGTCAATCCGCCTTACGGTACCTCGGATGTCAGTACGTTTAACTTTGGCGTGCAAGTAAACCACCTAATTGATAACTTTTTAGTTGGAAAAAATGTATTTACCTTAGGAACCGAATATGTCTACGATGATGTGCTGGACGATATTCCTGCTTATAATTATCTGATTGATCAAACCTCCAAAAACTTTGGCGTGTTTTTACAGAGTGATTGGGAGATTACCGAGCAGCTCACCTTGTTGTCGGGCTTGCGGATGGACCAACACAATTTAGTGGATAAACTGGTCTTTAGTCCCAGAGCTTCCTTATTGTATAAATTTAAAAACAGTACCCAATTTCGGTTTAGTTATGGCACCGGGTTCAGAGCGCCTCAGGCTTTTGATACCGATTTGCACATTGCTTTTGCTGGAGGTGGTATCTCCCGAATTTCTTTGTCTCCCGATTTAAAAAGAGAAAATTCCCGGAGCTTTAGTGCCTCCGTCAATTACGACCGGCCCGCGGAAAACTGGATTGTCGGATTTACGCTGGAAGGATTTCATAACCGTCTGGCTGATGTCTTTTTTTTACAACCCGTCGGATCGGATGCCTTTGGGGAGTTATTTGAAAAACAAAACGGAGCAGGTGCCACGGTCAGAGGAGGTACATTGGAGCTAAGGGGAAATTACAAGCGAAAAATACAACTGGAAGGCGGACTCACGCTACAATCCAGTGTCTTTGATAATCCCGTTCAGTACATTGATGATTTTGCCGGCATCCGGGAATTTATCCGTACCCCTAACGATTACGCCTTTGCTATTTTGACTTTTACACCCAACTCAAATTGGCATACGACCCTCAATTATATCTATACCGGAAAAATGAAAGTTCCGCATTTTGCTGGCGCGGTCAATCAGACCGTTGATGAAATTATTACTACTGATCCTTTTTCGGAATTAAGTACCAAAATAGGTTACACGTTCCCCGTTGAAAAATTAGGTAATCAGATTGAAATTTACGGTGGTGTTAAAAATATCTTTAACGCTTATCAGGATGATTTTGATATTGGAAAAAATCGGGACAGTAATTATATTTACGGCCCGGCTCAACCAAGAACGTTTTTTATTGGATTGAAATTTAAAGCAGAATAAAAACAAGATCCTATGGAGCCTTAACTCAGCTTTACACAATTAAAGTATGACTTTTAAAAAGCATTCACGGGATGAAAAATTAGCAAAATGCCCCATCTTTTAAAGAATAATTTATTGGAAGTTCAGGTGGATTTACCGGACGAAAATTATCGGTATTCCCGGTTTGACTGGAGTGGGAAAATTGTGGAAGTAAAATTTAAAGGTAAATCTATTTCGGGAACAGAAGTCCTCAATCAGGGAGAAAATTATTTACTCGGGAAAGGTTTTTATAATGAATTTGGAATTGATGCTCCGGTGGGATATCAGGCATCGGAAAAGGGAGGATGGTTTCACAAAATAGGTGTTGGATTATTAAAAAAGGACGATCTAAACTATGATTTTCGGAAACCCTACGAAATTCAATCCGCCAATTTTACCGTCCTTACGGAAAAAAACAAAATGCAAATTACCTGTCAAGGACCGCTGGTGAATGGATTTGCTTATTTGTTGAAAAAAGAAATTAGTTTGTTGGAGAGTGGATTTGAGATAGCTTACTTTTTGGAAAATAAAGGACTTAAAACCATTATTACCAACGAATACAATCATAATTTTCTTTCCGTAGACAAGACCTTAATTGGTAATCATTATCAATTGAATTTTCCATTTACGATCAAACCGGAGTTGTTTGGAGAAACAGTTAATCCCGAAAAAATAGTCCAACTCGGACCTAAAGAAATTACCTTCACGGAGACGCCAAAAGAACAATTCTTTTTTAGCAATTTATCCGGAGGAGAGCTGGTGGATGCCAAATGGACCCTGGAAAATAAAAAAACCAACATCGGAATTTCTGAAACTGGAAATTTTCAAACCGGAGCCATTAACCTGTGGGGATGGCGTCACGTCATCTGTCCAGAACTTTTTATTCCCATCCATCTTCCAGTAAAGCAATCCATGAGCTGGTCCAGAAGGTACCAGATTTATGAAATTTTTTAGGACCCTGAATAATAATTTTATAAAGGTGATGCTTTAAAATAGAAAGGTCGAAAGCGTATTACCTTTTGTCATCCGATGAAGAAGGCGTACCTTTGTCCCTTTGAGGAGTTCACCTTTGAATGTTTATCGCCATCCCTGCTATGGGCAATATTTAAAAATTACCTGACACCAAAATGCCCAACAACAGCTATCTCTACACCTTTAAATACAACCATCATTACCGCGACTTATGCCGACTGGAATCCACCCAGATATTTGGCGAAGAAGAAAAGGATAATTTGCTGTTTTCAAATATTAAAGTGGAACCTTCAATCAGTCCTTTTATTAAAAGTAGATTTGATGTTATTCTGTCGGCCCGGAATTATTCCGAACTCCTGAAAAGCGTGGCGCAACAAAATATTCACCAAGAAGGGTTTAAGGCGGAATACCTGGTGCTGGAAGGAGATGCTACCGGATATAGAGACCGGCTGGCGCAGCTAAAGGACATCGGTTACAGGATAGAAGGGGAGCCAGATTATTATCACCCATCGGTTATTTATTCCATTTGTCATTATCAGGATATTTGGTATTTCGGAATTCTAATAAAACACAATCCGGACTGGCAAAAACATAAGGATAAGCCCGCCAAATTTAGTAGTTCCATCAGTATTAATATTGCCAAGACGCTGGTGAGCATTGCTTCGCGAGGAGATAAAAACAAGCAGCTCCTGGATGCTTGTTGTGGCGTGGGGACCGTTCTGTTAGAAGCTTGTTTTTCCGGATTCAGCATGGAAGGTTGTGATATCAACTGGAAAGCTTGTAAAAAATCCAAGGAAAACCTTGCGTATTACAACTATACGGCCACGGTATTTCGCTCGGATATTAAAGCGTTGAACAAAAAATACGACGCTGCAATTATTGATCTTCCGTACGATTTGTACACCCATTCCAGTGATGCAATCTCCTTTAAAATTATCGCTGCCGTAGCCAATTTAGCCCCTCGAATTATCATTGTCTCTATTTCAGATATTGGTCCATTAATTGAAGATGCGGGACTAAAAATTGTGGATTCCTGCCTGGTTGAAAAGAGAGGAAATAAGAAGTTCACCAGAAGGATTTGGGTCTGCGAAAAATCATTCACTTTATTATCTTACCTTTAACTTCTAAATTGCGATATTGCTCATCTTCCAACACTTTTATTATGAAAAAAAATTTACTATTCTTATTTGTACTGTTATTTTTTACTACGGCTCAATCGCAAAATCTAGCCCTCGCCGGGACCGCCACCTCATCTGACAACCCAATCCAACCGGCCGCTAACGCCATCGACGGAAATCCGGGAACCCGCTGGGAGTCTCAGTTTTCGGATCCACAATGGATTGCGATTGATCTGGGAGCTAGTTTTGAAATTGGTCAGATTGTTTTGAACTGGGAAGGCGCTTTTGCCACTGGCTACGAAATACAAATCACCGATGATCCGACTTTTGCTACCTTTACCACCGCCTTTTCTACTACCACCGGAAACGGTGGAATTGATGATATTACGGTAAACGAAACGGGGCGGTACGTCAGAATGTTTGGAACCACCAGAGGGACCGTCTTTGGCTATAGTTTATTTGAATTTGAAATTTACGAAGCCCTCGATCCAGTAACGGTGGCAACTTTAAGTGATCTTACGGTGAACGGTACAACGGTGGCCGGATTTACTTCAAGTCAGCTATCTTATAACCTATTATTACCCATCGGGACCACTACGGTACCGACCGTGACAGCGACGGCCACGCAGCCAATCGCATCAGTAGCGGTAAACGATGCGGCTTCCTTACCCGGAACTACGACGGTACTCGTGACGGCCCAAAATGGCGTAGACACCAGAACCTATTCCATCAGTTTTACCGTAGAAATCGAACCCGTCAATCAGACCTTCGATTTGACTTTTGAACCAGGAACCGCAGGTAGTGACGCCAGTAGATGGAATGTTTTTGAAAATGATACAGATCCTCCATTCGAAGTAGTAGCAAATCCGGACCCATCGGGTATTAACACCTCTGCGACCGTTGGTAAATTAATTACCCTGGATTTGGGCGCTCCCTTCGCCGGTTGCGAAACCCAACATGGAACCATCTGGGAATGGGTTTTAGACGGCACGACCACGACCATTTCAATTGATGTTTATAAAACGGTAATTAGCAATGTAGGAATTAAAATGGTCAATACCACTTCGGGGACTGTTTTCGAATTGTTACAACCCAATACCGTCATAAACGAATGGGAAACATTGACCTACGATATCACCATTGCAATCGCCAGTGGTGAAAATAACAACGTAGACCAAATTGTTGTATTTCCCGATTGGCAGGACAACCGAGGCGGGGACCATACCAATTATTTTGACAATATTTCGTGGGAAGGACTTAAACTAAAAGAAGCTCCTTTTTTAACAACTGGAACTTCTGATTTTGAAATTGGAGCATTGGTCGTATATCCCAATCCTTCCCAGGATATTTGGAATATAGAATTAAGTACCGAGATTCTAAATTCGGTAAAAGTCTTTGACGCTTTAGGTCAGCAGGTGCTGGTTTTAAAACCAAATTCTTCTGAAGTCCGAATTGATGCTTCTGCGTGGAACACCGGATTATATTTTGCGAGAATGGAAGTGGATGGCGGGTTTAAAACCGTGAAGCTTATTAAGCAATAAACATTTTAAATAACTAAATATAACCAACTATTTGGAAATATTAAAATAAGAATTATTCTAAGACTTAGGGCCCTGATTTTATAAAAATAGATTATCTTGTCCCCAAATGTAGCTGTTAAAGAAACCAAAGAAAAGTGGATAGATTTGCTTCGTCTTGACAATCAGGGGATTATCAGTAGAATGGTGAACATTCTTAAACGGGTTGAGAATAAAAGCAATTAGTTACTTCAAAATAAAAAAATTAAAAATGGAAAGAGTTAGTCAAAAGTACATCAGTACAAAAGAGTTGGAATGGGAAGAGCTTGGCGGAGGGGTATCAAGAAAATTCCTCGGTTACGACAACCAAATCATGATGGTAAAAGTGAAATTTGAGAAAGGGGCACTGGGTTCTCCGCATCAACATTTTCACACCCAAGCTACCTATTGTGTTTCCGGTAAATTTGAATTTGAAATTGACGGAATAAAGAAAATTGTAGAAGCAGGAGATGGGGTTTATATTGAGCCTAATTTATTACACAGCGCTGTTTGCCTGGAAGCCGGGATGCTGATCGATACATTTAGTCCGGTGAGAGAAGATTTCCTGACGGGTGGTGGCGTCTCTTATTTTGGTGATAAAGAGGCTTAAAGGATTTTCTGGCGAAGAGCCACAAATAGCTTTATAATTCGGGGTGACTCATGTTTATTAATTTAGAAAAAGTATGAATTTTATTAATAAATTATCCGGTAAAAATGTCCTCATTACCGCTGGTGCCCAGGGAATTGGTGAATCCATCACCAGGCACTTTATTGACGGCGGGGCCAATGTTGCGATCCACTATTTTTCCAGTGGGGATACCGCTGACCAATTGGTGGGATATGCCACTGGCAAAGGACAGAAAGCAGTAGCGATCAGCGGGGACTTGACAAAAGAAGTCGACGCAAATATTTTGGTTGAAAAAACAATCGCAGCTTTGGGTGGCCTAGACATCCTGATTAACAATGCAGGTTCTTTAGTTGCGCGCAGATCGTTAACTGAAATAAAGGCGGAGTTTTGGAATAAGGTAATGGATATTAACCTCACCTCAATGATGTTTGTGACGCGGGCGGCAACACCCTTTTTGGCAAAAAATGACCATAGCAGTATTGTTAATCTGGCATCCCTCGCTGGTCGTAAGGGCGGTCATTCTGGATCGCTTGCGTATGCTACCAGCAAAGGAGCGATCCTCACGTTCACCCGGGCGCTCTCCGCAGAATTGGGCGGGCAAGGCACCAGAGTTAATGCCGTTGCTCTCGGTCTGATCCTCGGTACTTCCTTTCACAATACACACACACCACCAAAGAATCCGCAGCGGCCACCACGGCGGGTATTCCCATCCAGCGGGCCGGCAACTCGGCGGACGTAGCGCGAGCGGTTTTATATTTGGCTTCCGAATACGATGGTTTTATTACCGGGGCTACCCTCGATATCAACGGAGGCGTTTATAATATGTGATTTGGGTCAGCTTTGGTTATCGGGGGTGTTCAATTAACTGTGTCTAATCAGTTAGCTCAATTGTATAATTAAAATATTGTATTTATAATTAGTTGTTAATCAGATCATTAGTTGACTGGTCTCTTTTTGCGCAATGCTTGCGCAACAAAAAACACAGATTATTGAATAGTCCCTGGTTATCAGAAAAGATGAATTATTATAACTACAAAATGTTAGGTTCCTTCAGAAGCGAGGGTATAAGAATATAGTGGATATTCTGGTTTATACGAATTGGTTTATACAACAACAGCAGCAGCTTTTAACCTTAGAAGAATAATGCTGAATATACGCCAATTTTCTACTGTTTTACCGACCCTTAGCTCCGCAAACGCCCCCTTGATTATCTAATATTTACAAAACGCTTAGGTTAGAAATTCCGCTTAATCTTTACATTTGAAACCACGAGTACACGGGATCAAGATGAACATCTGATCGAAAATCTAAAACCCTCCTTTTCTTGCTATCTTTGTGGAGTGTCCCGTAAACTATGTCAGCGCGGAAGCTTTCCTTTAGGAACACAAGGTGCGGGATGCCAAATTTTGTGGCTGAAAATGACCATTTAGCAATTTTTTTAAAAAACTAATCTTGACCAAAATCATCCTCATCTCCATTGGCATTGCCGTACTCGGTTGTATCCCGTTTATGGGCTTGCCCGGAGCCTTGGTAATCCTTTTTTCGAAACCCGTAATTTATTTATTACACGGTCCGATGGCTTACGAAGCCTGCACGCAATCTCTGGGAGACAAAGCCTGGCCCTTGATGTTGGGCTTAACCATCCTGTGGCCCCTTTCCATTCCAGTTGCTTATTTTTTGAGTCAAAAAATTTTTGGCGAACTTCCATTTTTTTCGGTGGCATTCTTCCTTCCATTCTGCTTTTTTGTTTTGTTGGGAACGTCGATAATATCTTCTCTTTTGCTGGAAATAAGTCTTTCCCCAAAGCGATTATCTGGTCCGGAAATTCTGGAGCAAGCGTTGATCAACGGAAAACTTCCTTTGATAAAAAAATACTGGAACGCCGCAGAAACTACCACCTATTCTTTTGATCCCTTGTACGTTGCACTGAAAAATAAACAAATAGACGCTGCCAGTTTCCTTCTCGATCAAAACGTCAATCCCCAAAAATATGCGCTAAAGGTGGATTCTTACACACCCGGAATTACGCCCTTGCATACAGCCACCAAAAATGGAATGGCCCAAATGGTCAAAAAATTATTGCAATCCGGTGCTGATCCAAACGTCACCTCCGATGATGGTCAAACCCCTTTACATAATTTGGGTGAAATGGATGACCAGTTGCTTCCCGTTCTGGATATATTGAAAACAAACGGAGCAGATTTTGCGGCGGTCGACCGGGATGGCAATACGCCACTGATTACCCTGGTTTCGGTGAACGCACCCATGTTAAAGCACCGCCCGTCGCTGGCCCGGAAACTAATCGAATACGGCTGTCCGTTCAGCACATCAAATCGACCATTCATTACATTTATTATTTGAAAATTTGAGATTCTGTTTATATTTAAAGTTTGTAGTAAATTTTTTTAACAACATCAATAAAAACAAAGAAAATGCAATCAAAATTACTTTTCTTTTTTCTTACCCTAACCCAGTTTCTCTCCGCTCAAACCTTTACCGAAGATTCGCAATTTAGTGGTTCTGAAGGGGTTGAGTTTAGTTCTATTGCTTTTGCAGATGTAGATGGTGATAATGACCTTGATTTCCTCGCCACGGGACAAACGATTAACAGTGATGAGGTTGCCAGATTGTACACCAATGACGGGGATGGTAATTTCACCAGAGTAATGGGCACTCCCTTTGTGGGCGTTCTCAATAGTTCAATTGCCTTTGCCGATGTAGATGGCGACGACGATCCGGATGTTCTGATTACAGGGAGAAACCTTTTGGGTAATAAATTTTCCATACTGTATAGCAATGATGGAAGTGGCAATTTTACCGAAGTAGTGGATACTCCTTTTGAGGCCATCAGCAGTGGCTCGATTGCCTTTGCCGATGTGGACGGCGATAACGATCTTGATGTATTCATCACTGGAGTAGGAGCCACGGTCTTTTCCCGGATTTCGAAACTGTATACCAACGACGGGAATGGCAATTTTACAGAAGTGATGGACACTCCTTTCGACGGTATTGCTAATAGCTCGATCGCTTTTGCTGATATGGATGGTGATAACGATCCGGATGTACTCATCACGGGAGGAAACGGTTTTGGCGGACGAATTTCGAGGCCGTTTTTTAATGACGGGGCAGGTAATTTTACGGGTATAGCGACCAGCCCTTTTGCGGGTGTTGACTTTGGTTCGGTGGCTTTTGAAGATGTAGATGGTGACAATGACCTCGATGTTCTGATTACGGGACGGACCGGTTCGAGCAGTAGAAGCTCCATACTTTATACCAATGATGGAAATGGTAATTTTACCGAAGTGATGGATACTCCTTTCGTAGACGTGGATGAAGGCTCGATCGCTTTTGCCAATGTGGACGGCGACGACGACGCCGATGTACTTATTACGGGGATAAACAACATGTTTGAATCAATCTCAAGGCTATACACCAATGATGGAAATGGTAATTTCACCGAAGTACCGGGGACCTCTTTTGAGGACGTCGGTGCCAGTTCGATTGCCTTTGCCGATGTGGACGGCGACAACGATTCCGATGTACTCATTACCGGATTTAATACCACTACATTTGATCGAATCTTGAAATTATACCTCAATGATGGAATCACTTCAAGCAATAATAATTTATCCTTCGGAATAGCTGTTGACTTTTCAATTTACCCAAATCCCACCAAAGCAGATAGATTGAATATAGAATACGACGCACCAGATACTGACCTCTTAACGATAAAGTTGGTTGATCTGAATGGAATGTTGTTAAGTCAGCAAAAGGTAAGCGCCATAACGGCTCAACAAACCTTTTCAATTGATATAACGGCCTTGTCGTCAGGAATCTATTTCGTACAAATGGATAATGGTAAAAAGAGTGGAACGGCCAGATTTGTGGTCCCATAGTTAGTAGTTGATTAAGATAATTTTATTCTTTCTGTTCATTTTTTTTGCAGAAAAAAAAACGAAACAAAAAAATCTGCCGCCTGTCGCATTTTTCGAATTCGGCGCTTCTAATAAAATGTCAAACCGAATAAACTCGCTTTGAACTTCTGTTAATTATTTTTAATTTGTTGATTATTAGTCTTTTATCTTTTATTCAACAGTTGTTTAGCTCAAACAGTATTCGGTTTAAGACATTTTGCCGCCCGTCCGCTTTCGCGGTGCACTTACTTAACGTATTATCATACGTTACCCTCACGGGATCGTTCGTTTATACCGAATGGAAAAAAGCTCAAGGTCGGAGGTCTTATCAAAGCAAGAAAACTTTCGTTCATCAATAAAATTTTGGCAAGAAGAAATTTTCATAAAACCAAAATTTAACCATCAAATTTCGCAGAAGAAATTTTTCGCACTTGTTGAGTAGATTGAACACCATAGCCAAAAGCAATTAGCAAAAACACCCATATTAATTAGAATGATTTTGTAAATTTATGCTATGCTAATTCTTTTTAACCACCGATTCGCATTAAAAATATATATCAATACCCCTTAAATAAGGTAGTGCTACCTGATCTCTATCCGGATCATTCACCACCAACAACAATAAATAACCCCTATGCGCCTACTAACCCTACTCCTTATATTTTTTGGCAATTCTCTCTTCGCCCAGGATCGTCCACTGACCTATTTTTCGCAGGTTTCTTTCGGACTGCCGGTGTATACCTACGTTGGCGAAGGGGTCATTCAAGCGGCCGATATCAATGGCGACTCCCTGGCGGATATTGCCGTGGGAGCCGGGAGTACCGTTCAACTTGGATACGCGCGCATCGAAAACGGAGCCTTGCATTTCGCGATGCAGCCAATCAATTTTGTCGAAGCGCAACGATTCTATAATAACCAATTGATCGACGTAGATTCGGATGGAGATGTCGATTTTTCTACCCATAAAAGTGACAATTCCCAGCAGCCTTCCCTTAATACGACCTACGTGTTT